>JAGRJB010000035.1 GCA_020442965.1 Pseudomonadales bacterium | reverse complement strand
GCGGGCGACCCCGGAACCGTCGCAACCTACGACTGGCGGTTGCGACCGCAATTGCGCGCGGCGCAAGCAATCCGAACCGCGACGAGCATGCGTACAGTGTCCTGTTGGACGTCAATGGTCATACGAAGCACGTGTCCATTGACAGTCAAACCGGCGCGATGATCGCGGATTCACGCGCTGTCGCGGTAACGCACCCCTGCCCGTGACACTAACAAGCTGCGACCGCCGTGATGATACCGCGACACTAGTTGCAGGCGTTGTGCGGCAATCAGGGAACAATATTGATCACGGCTGGTCGTACTTCTGGCGGACATGTTCGTGACATGCGCGCACCGACGCGGAGGATTGGGCGATGCACTCGTCAAAGTCTTTGCAGCTGCTCTTCTTGTTGAGTTCGATTTTGCCGGTGGCGTGCACTACGACCGGCACCGGCACAGGTTACTCGCTCAACAGCGACGTCCGCGCAAGCTTCGCATGGCAATCCTCCGGCACCGGCACTGGCAAGCTGACCGCAACCCTGAGTTCCGGCGATATTTATCAGGGCAGCTACTTTCAAGTCACGCGCGCTAGTTCGGTGCAGTATCTCGCGCCGCTTTGGCGCGGCTGGCATCGAACATGGCGCGGCTGGCGCTACTGGGACAATCAACCCTCGGTCGCCTTCGTTACCCATTACACCGGTCGGGTCGTCGCGTTGCTCGATGGTCCGAATGACAATCACATGCGTTGCGTGTTCCGATTACGCCAACCAGCCCGAGGAATGGCCGGCGGGGGACAGGGCAAATGCCAGCTTCCTTCAGGCAAGAATATCGCTGCAAAGCTCGACGCTGCACAATAGGAGAATGGCAACGACGGCCAGACCGAGCACCTGCACGCTCGTCGACGGATCGCTGCTGACGGCAGGCTTTGCCGCGGCTGCGTTTGCGGCTCTGCGGGGGCCCGCGATCCCGGTCCAGCAGCCGCTCGAGCCCGTTGCGGCGCGCAAACTTGTCAGGCAGCTGCCTACTGACCTGATCACCGTAACGAAGGAATCTGCCATGCACAGTCGATTCAACTACCACCTCGGCAACAACTCTGGCATTCAGGCCCTGCGCGACCTTGAGACCCATCTGCATGCCTGCGGCCTCGAACCAGCACTGCTCGAATTGGTGAAGATGCGGGCGTCACAGATCAACGGTTGTGCGTTTTGCCTCGACATGCACAGCAAGGATGCGCGCGCGGCTGGCGAGAGCGAGCAGCGCCTTTATGTTCTGGACGCCTGGCGTGAAGCACCGCTATATACGGACCGTGAACGCGCCGCACTCGACTGGACGGAATCGCTCACGAATGTTGCAGACACACATGTGCCCGACAGCGTGTATGAGCACGCCCGGCGATTCTTTGACGAGCAGGAACTGGTTAACCTCACGCTTGCCGTCGTTGCGATCAACGGCTGGAACCGGCTCGCAATCAGCTCGCGCGCCGTGGCTGGCAAATACCAGCCCAAAGCGCCAGGCTGAACGCCCCGCGAGATTCAGGGAGTCGAGGCAGCGCTGCCCACTCGACGTCCCTGTGCCGACAGCGGGAGAAGGGTCTCGGGTATCGATCCAGCGTCAAGCAGCGTCGACCGATGGCACTACAATAGGGTCCTCGTGGTATCGAGTGGGATCAGCCATGTTCGATTACTCCAGAATTCCAGACTTGCCACCCTCCGTCTATGTTGCGCCGCTGCGTAAGCCGGCCGGGCTTGCCGACGATTGGCTGGAATCGGCCCAACGCCGGTACACAACCGACGAGCACCGCATCTGGGATGAGCTCTACGCGCGCCAGATGAAGCTGATGCCCAATCGCGCCTGCCGTGAATTCCAGCACGGCGTCGCGCGCCTCGATCTCGGTCGCG
>JAGRJB010000034.1 GCA_020442965.1 Pseudomonadales bacterium | reverse complement strand
GACCAGCGTGCCGGGCATCTTCGCCGTTGGCGATATCAATACGTATCCCGGCAAGAAGAAGCTGATTCTGTCGGGCTTTCATGAAGCCGCGCTGGCCGCTTTCGGCGTGCAGGCGCACTTGAATCCGGGCAAGAAACAGTTTCTGCAATACACCACCACCAGCCCGGTGATGCAGAAGCGACTTGGCGTCGGTTAGGTTGGGGGCGACCGTGCACGTCTTGTTGGCCGAGTTGCTGCAACAGTTCGAGCTCGAGCGGCTTGAGGTCAACCTGTTCCGCGGTGTGAGCTGTGACATCGGCAGTCCGCAGGTGTTCGGCGGTCAAGTGTTGGGGCAGGGCTTGATGGCCGCCTACGCAACGGTCGAAGGGCGTGCCGTGCATTCGCTGCACGCGTATTTTCTGCGGCGTGGCGACTTCAAGTTGCCCATCATCTACCACGTCGATCGCAGTCGCGACGGCAACAGCTTCACTACCCGACGAGTGACAGCGATCCAGAACGGTGAGCAGATCTTCAATTGCTCCTGTTCGTTCCAGATCCCGGAAGACGGACTCGAGCACCAGATCGCGATGCCGGATGTCCCACCTCCAGAGGAACTTCCGCCGCTCGCAAAGCCGACCGGGGAGCAGCTCGCCATGCTGTCGGAGAAGGTCCGACGCTTTTTCGAGAAGGACAGGCCGTTCGAGTTCCGCCCGGTACAGCCATTCGACCCGCTAACGCCCCGCGCCGCGCCGCCGGAGCGGCAGATCTGGTTTCGGGCGCTCGATCGGCTGCCGGACGACGAGGCCCTGCATCGATGTCTGCTGGCTTACGTATCAGATTACAATCTGCTCGATACGGCGACGCTGCCGCACGCCGCGTCATATCTGCGCGGCGACCTGATCATGGCGAGTATCGATCACGGGATCTGGTTCCATCGCTCCATGCGCGTGGACGATTGGTTGTTATATGCGACGGACAGCCCGAGCGCTTCCGGAGCGCGTGGCTTCGCGCGCGGCAGCATCTTTGCACGCGATGGCAGGTTGGTAGCGAGCGTTGCACAAGAAGGATTGATTCGCGCGCCAAATTTCAGGCCCTGACATGGGTCGCCGTCGGCGATCGTATGGCTTGCGGTTGGCTGGCGCTGTCTGGCTGCCTTGGGCTGCACTGGCGTGCTCCGCCGATGTACCGCCGAGCGCTGCGACGCCGGCCGCGCTGGCGGCGCAATGGTCGGGACTATACGATCTGACGGAAGAGATCATCGTCGCGGATCCGCGCGGCTTGTCGTTGTCAGGCGGGGGCACGACCCGCCGGCTGCAAATGCGCGTTCGACCGATCAGTATCCCGGCGCTCGGTTCGCAGCTGTTGTATCTGGAGGAGTTCCCCTACGGCGAACCGGATGCTGTGCGACGGCAGGTGCTGATGGCGCTGGAGTCCGTCGCGGGCGACGCAACGGCTGATGTGCGTGTGCGGCAGTTTACGCGCAAGCCCAGCGCCCGCAGTGCGGGGGCCGCAGAGCAACTGAGCGATGATTTTGAGTCGCTGCCCGGTTGCGATCTCTGGTTGCGCCATGACGGCCATCAGTTCCGCGGCGGCACGCGCGGTAACGCCTGTCTGGTGCCGAGCGCCGCTCCGGCGGATTACATCGACTACCAGATCGTCATCGGCGACCATCTGCTTTGGTACCGCCGGCGCATACTAGACCTTGCGACCGACGATTTGATGGAGGAAGTGGCAGGCTATCGGTATTTCGAACTGGAAGGAGCGCGGCTCTACAATTGTCGAGTGAGTTGGTCGCCTGACCAACGACGTGCGATGAGCCGTGAAATCAGTGCCTTCGATTTGCACGACCAAGGTGGGCGCGCACGCTTCGAGACGCCCGACGGTCGTGACTACGAGCTGGAGCTGCACGGGCGCGACTGGCCAGCGAGCCCCGCCGACGCGTCTTTGATTTTGCAACTCTTCGGCTTACCCGCAGGCTCCGAGCCTCTTGCGAGCAGTTGGACGTCGTCGCGTGCGCCAGAAATTGGCCTGGATATCGGTTCAGTTGCGATCGTTTGCCGACCGGTTGTCGCCGAGACAGGTGAAGACCGGTCTTGACGGCCCGCCGGTCGTCCGCCAATCGGTTGTTTCCACAAGCTTCAGCGGATGTTCAGCGTGGTTCGCTACCATGCGCGAGTCGTGTATCAGGAGTTCTCCATGAAGAGTCGTCACTCGGCAGGTTTCGTCACATTGTTCATCGCAGGTGCTCTCGCATCCCTGGTGGCCGCTGCGGCCAAGGCGGACCCCGCGGAACCAACGGCCACGGCGGCGGTGACGGATTCGCCCGAGTACAAGCGGGGCAAGCTACTGTTCATCCAGTGTCGCGCGTGTCACGAACTCGAGGCGGGCCAACCGCACAAGGTGGGCCCCAATCTGCACGGCTTCATCGGCCGCAAGGCCGGCACGGTTGAGGGCTTCAATTTCTCGGCGGCACTCAAGAATTCCGCTCTCACCTGGGACGATGAAACGATTCTGAAATGGCTGGAGAAGCCGAGCGCGCTCGTCCCCGGCAACACGATGGCGTTTGCAGGGATTGCCAACCCGAAGGATCGTAATGCGATTCTGGTCTATCTGCGAGAAGCGACTAAAGCTGAGAAGTAGCACCAAACAACCATTGCAACGCGCCGAGGGCTAACCAGATCGTCAGGCCGATCGCCAGCAGGGTAAACAGCAACAGCGCAGTCAGTATCCAGGCGACGCGAACGCGGCGCCCATCGGGGGCTTCACCGCCGGCTCGCTGCGCGCCCGAGCCTGGCGCGACAACCTGAATGATGGTCCGACTTTCGAGCCATTGATCCAGCAATTTTCGATTGCGTATGTGTGCCTTGAACGCCGCGTCGAACAGATCGCCCACGAGCGGCACGGCGCCGCCCAGCATGTCGATGGCGATGTTCGCCAGCATCTTGCGCTGCACGGCTGGCGGGGCGCCAAGTCTCCGCGCTAACAACCAACCCCAGCCGGCGAACGCGGCGCCCAGCACATCGCCGAAACCAGGAATCAAACCGAGCAGCGGGTCGACGCCAAAGCGCCAATCGGTACCTGGCACGCGAAATGCGCAATCGAACAGATCCGCGAGCGCACGAAACCGACGCAGGTCGGCCTCATCGCTGGGCGTGAGCGGTCGATGCTGAGTCACGGCGTTGTGAGCGACGGCCTACGACACGGCAGGTAGTGAGAGCGTCTTGATCGCTTCCGTCAGAATCGAATCGAAGCGTGGCGGATCTTCCATCATGATGAAATGCCCCGTGCCGGGCACGATGATCGAACGGAAGGTGGGCCAGACTTGTTTGATACGCACGTCGTCGGTGAGCGCTCCCAGGTCCGAATTGATGGCGATGATCGGAATGGTCAGACCCTTCGCGGCGCTGCGATCGTCCCAACCAGCCAATGCTCGCAGCGAGGCGATCGCGACGTCTGGTGGGGCAGCGGACATGTCCTGGCCGATCTTCTTGACCAGCAGCGGATCTGCATTCCTGGTGAAGAACGTGTTGGTCACGAAACTGCGAACCGTGCCGACGTAGTCTTGTTGCATCTCTCTGATAAATGCCTCGACCTGTTCCGGTGGCGGCGGTGGCGCACCAATCGTCTTGTAGGTATCGACGCCAATCGCGGCCAGGGTCCGTCCTTGCAATAGGCGTGCGGCTTCGATGACCACCGGCCCGCCCATCGAATGACCGACCAGAATGAGTTGTTTGGACGGCAGATCCTTGACCGCTGCGGCGACGTCGGCGCCATAGTTAGCCATGGTCCAGTTGGTGCGATTTCGCCCAGAAGCGCCATGGCCTGCAAGATCGACCGTCACCACGGTGTAGTTCTTGCGAAATGCCTCGACTTGCGCGTTCCAATAGCTCGAATCGCAGGACCAGCCATGCACGAACACGAGCGTCGGCTCGCCGTGTCCATAGACGCGATATTGAATGTGGACGCCATCGGTCGAGTTGGCGATGCGGGGCGACCCATCGGCCGGCGCAATACTGGTGGTCGAATCCGTCGCTTTGGTCGTGGTTGTATCCTGGCGACCGCAGGCGGCCAGAGTCACCAGGAGAAGGCTGGCGCAAAATACTCTGGCGCAACGGGAGAGACAATTCATGCAGCACCTGCGGGGATTTGTACAAGAATCCAGTAGTAGCCATCGGGCGCGACGAACGAGAGCGCGGGAGCCCCAAACTCATCGGCGCCGACTGTCGCGATTTCGGTCGCCCCTGCGTCGGCAATTCGTTCGCGCATGGCAGCGACATCGCCGCAGCGCCAGGTGTA
>JAGRJB010000033.1 GCA_020442965.1 Pseudomonadales bacterium | reverse complement strand
CATGTCGGACTCGTGGATCTTCTGGAAGCCGCGAATCGAAGAGCCGTCGAAAGAAAGGCCTTCTTCAAGCACGTCCGCGTCGATGAAATCGGCGGGCGCCGTGAAGTGCTGCATCACACCCGGAAGGTCGCAGAACCGGACATCGACAGTCTCGATGCCCTCTTCCTTCACGTAGGCCAACAGCTCGTCGGCGGTCTGGAACATCTTTCCTCCACAAGAGAATTGGGATCGAACGTGGAAACGCTAACGGGTCCAGGTCACCGACCAGTTGCGGCTATGTTTCAGCGGTGTTACACGACGGCCCGGCTACTGGCGCCCGCTGCGGACGCCGGCCGCCGGCGGCGTCCCCATCCGATCGGCGATCGCCTCGAGCAATGGCCGTCGGTACAAAAGGCCGGTGGTTGGATCGCGGCGCACGGCGTCGGCAAGGTCCGAAGCGAGCTGACGATCATCGCGCTTGCGCGCAGGCACGATCATTCGTACACAGGGGTCGCCGTCGAACTCGCCCGGCGAGAGCACCATCTCGAGTTCGATTTGTGATCCGTCGGCGAGCTGCGCCGCAGCGCGCAATGTGTGATCCGACCAGCGTCCTTGCAGGCAAGCCACGAGAGCGCCCTTCAGCGCCGAGTGCGATGCGAGATCGAATGAATCCATCAGCGGCTGGCCGACGATGGCGTCGGGGTTTACGAAACCAAACAACTCCAACCAAGCTTCGTTGGCATCCACGAGGATGCCTTCTTGCACCTGTGCGATGGCATCGGCCGAGCGTTGCAGGACGGTTTCGAGCTGACGGCGATAGTCGCGCGCGGATTGCACGGTCGATTGCAGAGCACGCTCGAGTCGGAATGCCCGCAGCTCGCGCGCCATGACGGCTTGGAGGCGGGCCTGGTTGTTGTGTGAGACGACGTCGCGCGCGCCGATTTGCATCCCGGCGAGCATGCTGCTTTCGGTGACCTGCTCCGCGAGATAGATCAGCGGTACTTGCGCTGCGATTCGATCACGTATGCCGGCCGCGTTCTTGAGTTCCTCCGTGTCGATCTGCGCGCAGACGAGCAATTCCGGGTTGATCTGTGCCAGCGCGTCGCCCAGATCGCGCACCGCCGGAATCCAAGTGCAATGAACAGCCTCGCCCGCACGGCGCATGATGCTGTTGATTGTCTCTACCGGATCGCGCGTGGGCGACAAAACGACCAGCGGGACCGCGACAGTATCGGTCAAGAGAAACTCCAGATCGTGAGCGGCAAGCCCCGCAATTCTAGCATCCGCCGAATGCGGTCGCGGCGGACGAAGTGCACACAATTGTCACGCGAATCGTGGAGCAATTGTTACTTTGGCGGTCATTCCGGGTACTTCGCGCGCCAGCCGCGGCATCAGATAGCCCGGCAGGCGGCCGGCCAGCTCGCCCAGCAAGCGCTCAGCGGCCGCCTGTCCGACATTGAAATGTGCCGCACCTCGCACCGGATCGAGCAGATGTAGGTAGTAAGGCAGCACTCCGCACGCGAACAAACGCTGCGACAGGGTCGCAAGCGCTGCGACGGAATCGTTGACGCCGGCCAGCAGCACCGACTGATTCAGCAGCGTCACGTGCGGTTGTCGCAAACGCTCGATGGCTGCGGCTACTTCGGCGTCGATCTCGTTGGCGTGGTTGGTGTGCAAAACGAAGATGAGCGGTTTGCGTACAGCGGCAATCCAGCGCAGCAAACCGGCATCCACGCGCGCGGGCAGCGCGATCGGCTGGCGCGTGTGTACGCGGATGCGTTCGACGTGCGGTATTGTCTCGAGGCGAGCGGTGATTTCCTGCAACCGTTCGTCCGACAGCGACAGCGGGTCACCGCCCGACAGCAATACTTCAGTGATGGATGGGTCGGCCGCAAGCGTCGCGATCGCTGCTCGCAAGCGCGGGTTGTCAGTCGTCTGTTCAGCGTACGGAAACTCGCGTCGAAAGCAGTAGCGACAATGGACCGCGCAAGCGCCGGTCGTGATGAGCAGCGCGCGGCCAGCATATTTCTGCAGTAGCGCGGGAGCGGTCACTGCGGAGTGCTCGGCGAGTGGGTCCGCGACGAAGCCGGGCGGTGAACTCAGTTCCGCAGCGAGGGGTAGCACTTGCCGCAACAACGGATCGTTCGCATCTCCACGACGCATGCGCGCCACGAACGCGCGCGGCACACGGAGCTGAAACTTCCCGGCAGCAGTCTCGGCGGCTGGCAATAAGGAAGCGTCGAGACCGAGTTCCTCGAGCAGTTCGCGCGGGCTCGAAATGGCGTCCGCCAATTCTCGTTGCCAGGTGCGCGCGGTGGTGGCCGGGGAGGCCGCGGTCGGGGCGACCGTCGAGGCGTCGGGCTGTTGCTGGCGATCAAGCGCGCTTGCCGCTATCATTCACGACCTTTTTTTGAGAATCCCATGGCCAACTTTACGACAAACGAAATCCGTGGCGGCATGAAACTTCTGATCGATGGCGATCCGTATGTCGTTATCGAGAACGAGTACGTCAAGCCCGGCAAGGGCCAGGCATTCAACCGCATCCGGGTTCGCAATCTCAAATCTGGGCGCACGATCGAGAAGACCTATCGATCGGGCGAGTCGATCGAAGCGGCGGACGTCATGGACGTCGAGATGCAGTACTTGTACAAGGATGGCGATTTCTGGCACTTCATGGTGCCCGAGAATTTCGAGCAGCACACGGCAGGCGAGGCCGCGGTGGGCGAAGCAGCGCAATGGTTGAAGGACGGGATAGTTTGCATCATCACGCTGTGGAACGGCGTGCCGCTCGTCGTGACCCCCCCCGCGCACATCGAGGCCAGGATCGTCGAGACCGATCCCGGCGTGCGCGGCGACACCGCC
>JAGRJB010000032.1 GCA_020442965.1 Pseudomonadales bacterium | reverse complement strand
GTGCGTGCGTCAGCGGCGTACCGCGAGAATCCTGCAGATCCGCGCCGAGCCGCTCAGCCAGTTGACGTGACACCGCGACGATCTCCTCAAACGTCACGCTGTCGGGCAACGGGCCCGGCAATACAGCAAAGATGCTCAAGCCTACGAAGCGCTGCGCATCCATCGTCGCGAGATCGAAGGTACCGGGTTGCGTGAGACCGGCCGCGCTCAGTACTACGCGTCCATCGGGCAAAGGGAGGTGAAAAATATCGAACTTGCCGTGCCAGAAGCCCTCGCCTGCAAGGGCCTGCCGCAGCAGATGGCCTGCGAACCGTGGGGCCTCCCCCTCCGCACTTCCGGCGCTGTCGTAACGACGAGCAACTAGCCGGACACTCACCAGCCTGCGCTCTTTCTCGGGTGGCCAATCGAGCACCATCTTCGGCGGGTGCCCGTTGGTGGTCACATCCTGCGGTGGCCGATCCCCCTGCGGATGCGCGTCGAACGCCTGGCCGACGCCGGGCTCGGCCTCGACGATGGTCGTCGCGTCAGCAGCCAAATTCGTCGGTACCGTACGTGCACTACCAGGCACATCAACCGCATGTCCGCGCATGATCGATACGCCGCTGCGCTTCTGCTCGGGGTGCTGCGAGTCGACGCTTTGCCCATCGCCATCGCCCGCCAAGCGGCCGCCTGCGCCGCCGATCTCGAGGCGATCCGGCGCAGCCTCTGCAACGCCACCGGCGAAGACATCGTCAGAAAATTCGATTACAGGCAATGGCCGCCGCGCTTCACGCGCGGGCGGCGACGCTCTGCCGTGCTCGGCCCGCGTCGGCTCCGGCTCCATACCGGGCGTCGAATTCTTGTTAGCACCTTGCTTCGCACCATTGCGGCGACGATCCCACCAGAGGATCGCGACGATCAACAAGCCGCCTAGCAGGAGTAGTATCCAACGAAGCTCAGTCATGACTCGACGTCAGCCGCTCGCCATGCGTACCGCTTCGTCGACGTCCACCGCCACCAGGCGCGAGCAGCCCGGCTCGTTCATCGTCACGCCCAGCAAAGACGACGCCAACTCCATCGTAACCTTGTTGTGCGTAATGAAGATGAACTGCACGCGGTTCGACATCTCGCGCACGATCTCACAGAAGCGCCCGACGTTGTACTCGTCCAGGGGTGCATCGACCTCATCGAGCAGACAGAACGGCGCCGGATTGAGATCGAAAATGGAAAAGACGAGCGCCACGGCCGTGAGTGCCTTCTCGCCCCCTGAGAGTTGTGAAATCGAGCTGTTGCGTTTGCCAGGCGGTCGGGCCATGACAGCAACGCCGGCGTCCAGAACATCATCGCCAGACAGTTCCAGATAGGCATGCCCGCCGCCGAACAGGCGCGGAAACTTCTCCTTCAGGCCGGCGTTGATCCGATTGAAAGTATCCTCGAAGCGCGAGCGGGTTTCTTTCTCGATCTTGCGCATCGCTTGCTCGAGTGTTTCAAGCGCCGCGGTCACGTCTGCGAACTGTCGATCCAGATACTCCTTGCGCTCGCTCGATTCCTTCAGTTCGTCGATCGCAGCGAGGTTGACCTGGCCAAGCTTCTCGATATCGGTCCGCGTACTAACTAGATTTGCTTCCCAGTCGGCGACGTTGGCGTCCGCCGCGAGCCCTTGACCGATCTCCTCGAGACCAAAACGTGTCGCGGCGAACTGCTCCAACAGGCCCTCGCGTCTGACACGCGATTCCTGCGCCGCCAGGCGTGCTTCTTCCATCGCCGCGCGCGCATCTCCCACGAGCCGGGTGGCGGCCAGGCGCTTCTCGTCGAGCTGGCGTAGCTCTGTATCGGCCTCTTCCAGCACGCGCCGAGAACTCGCCAACTCGGCTTCGACTTCGAGGCGGCGTGCGAGAAAATCGGCGAGCGACGTTTGCAGGTCGACGATCGGTTGATCGCCGCCAGCCAGTGCCGTCTCGAGCTCGGCGCAGCGCGTTGCACTCTGGTCGCGCTGCTCCTGCATGCGCTTGACGCCGACTGCGATCGACGCTTCGCTCGAGCGGCGTGATTCGATTCGAATCAGCAGATCACGCGCCGCCAACTGCGCAGCTTGCGCCTCGGCGCGCTGCGCAGCGACGGCCTCGCGGCGCTCGTCACGCTCGGAGTCGAGCAGCGGTCGTCTGGAATCGAGTGCATCGAGTGCGAGCAATCCACGCTCGAGCTCCGCCCGCGCTTTGGCCAGCGCATCCTGCGTCACGGCAAGTTCGCTTCGTTGTTCTTTGCTTTCGAGATCGAGACGCTCCCGTCGCAAGCTGGATTCCTGCGATCGCGCCCGTACACCCTCGAGCTGCCCCAGGAGATCGGCGTGCTCGCGATGCGCGCTCTGGATACGGCTTTGTGCCGTGTCGCGCTCGGCTTCCGCCGTGGCCATCTGCGCGCGCAAATCCAGCAACTCCTGCTCGGATGCCTGCACCGCCTGTTCAGCACGATCACGTTCGGCACGCAACCGCTTGAGACGCTGCTCACGCTCAAGCACACCCGCATGCGGATCCTGAGCGCGATTCACGCGCAGCCAGTCTCGACCGACCCACTCGCCCGATGCGGTGATGACCGACTCACCAACAGCAAGTGAGCGCCGCATGGCGAGCGCTGCGCCCAGACTGTCGGCGACGCGAACCGACCCCAACAAACCGATCACCGCCGCCGGACCCGCCACGCGCGCCGCCAGCGTATCGGCGGCGCCGCGCTCCACTGCCAGCCGTCCCTCGAGCATCATCACCCGGCCGCCCTCGAGCCGTTCGATCTGCCCCGCGACCTGATCGAGTTCGTCCACGCACAATGCTTCGAGATAGTCACCGAGCGCAGTCTCGACGGCGCGATCCCAGCCATCGTCGACGTTGATCTGTTCGGCGACCCGCGAGCGTTGATCTAGTCCTGCGGCGCTCAGCCACTCCGATGTTCGCGCCTCGCCGCGGCCCAGGGCGGCACGCTGCAAGGCCTCGACCGACACCATTTCCGCGCGCACACGATCGCGCTCGAGACGCGCCATCTCCAGACGTTTCTCGAGCGCGAACTGCCCGGCGCGCAACTTCTGTGTACGATCGAGAGTGCTCGTTAGTACCCGAGCCAGCTCGTCGGCGAGTTCGCGTGCGCTCGATTCCTGCGACGTCAGGCCAGACAGCAGCGCGTTCGACTCCTGCGAGACCAGCGCCTCGCGCTCGACCTCCAGTCGATCGAGCTGGCTTGAAATCCGGCGTAACTGATTCTCGAGCTGTTCGATCCGCGCCCGCTCGACCTGCGTTGTCTGATGCGCGGCTCCCGATTCGCGGTTGAACTCTTCCCAGCGCTGCTGCCAGTCGGCGAGCGCCTGCTCGGCCGCCGCCAGCTGCTCCTGTACGCGAGTTTCAACCGCTTGCGCGCGTTCGAGGTCGGGCGCTAACGACTCAAGCTCGGCGCGCAATTGCGCAATCTCGCCGGTGTCGCGCTCGATGTGCGATCCCAGATCGCTGACGCTGGCACGTGCCTGCGCCAGCTCGCTGGTTTGCCGCTCACGCAATTCACGCGTGTGCTGAATCGACTGCTCGTCCCGGCTGATGTCCGCGCCGATTTCATAGTAGCGGCCCTGAACGCGCCCGACGATCTCGCTCTGCTCGCTTTGAAACGCTCGCTGCGTTTCAATCGCCGCCTCGGCCGCGCGTTGATCGGCCAGCGCGCTCTGCATGGCGAGTTCGCGTTCACGCACAGTGCCGTCGTGCACCTCGACGCCGCTATCAAGCTCACGCAAGCGCAACGCCAGTAGTTCGGCGGTCAACCGCCGCTCGGACTCCTTGAGCGCCTGGTAGCGCCGCGCGGTAGCAGCCTGGCGCTGCAAATGGCGAATCTGTTTGTCCACCTCGTCGCGCACGTCCTGCAAGCGTTCGAGGTTCTCGCGCGTCTCAGCGATGCGATTCTCGGTTTCCTTGCGACGCTCCTTGTAGCGGGAAATCCCCGCCGCCTCTTCTACGAAGGCACGCATGTCATCGGCCTTGGCTTCGATGACACGCGAAATCATGCCTTGTTCGATGATCGCGTAGCTGCGGGAACCAAGACCGGTTCCCAGAAACAGTTGCGTAATGTCCTTGCGGCGACAGCGCGAACCATTCAGGAAATAATTTGAGCTGCCGTCGCGCGAGACGGTACGCTTCAACGATACCTCGTTGTAATCCGCGTAAGGCCCCGACAGCTTGCCGTCGGAGTTGTCGAAGATCAGCTCGACCGCCGCGCCACCCACCGGCTTGCGGGTCGCGCTGCCATTGAAGATGACGTCGGCCATACTGTCGCCGCGCAGATGCTTGGCTGACAACTCGCCCATCACCCAGCGCACCGCATCGATGACATTGGACTTGCCGCAGCCATTCGGGCCGACGAC
>JAGRJB010000031.1 GCA_020442965.1 Pseudomonadales bacterium | reverse complement strand
CGCGCGACAAGCTGCTCGACAACCTGCAGGAAGGCCAGGAAGTCAAAGGTGTGGTCAAGAACCTCACCGACTACGGTGCGTTCGTCGACCTCGGCGGCATCGGCGGGCTGCTGCACATCACCGACATGGCGTGGAAGCGCGTCAAGCACCCGTCCGAGGTCGTCAAAGTCGGCGATGAAGTCGAAGTCCGCATTCTCAAATTCGATCGTGAGCGCTCGCGCGTCAGTCTCGGCCTGAAGCAGCTGGGCGCGGACCCGTGGGAGAATATCGCGCGCCGCTATCCGCCTAACACTCGCGTGTTCGGCAAGGTCACCAACATTGCCGACTACGGCGCGTTTGTGGAGATCGAGGACGGTGTCGAGGGCCTTGTGCACGTGTCGGAGATGGATTGGACCAACAAGAACGTCAATCCGTCCAAGGTTGTTCACTCGGGCCAGGAGGTCGAGGTGATGGTGCTCGACGTGGACGAAGAGCGACGCCGGATTTCGCTCGGACTCAAGCAATGCCAGCAGAATCCCTGGAAAGAGTTCGCCGAGAATCACAATCGCGGCGACCGCGTGTCGGGCCAGATCAAGTCGATCACCGATTTCGGCGTATTCATCGGTTTGCCCGGCAATATCGACGGACTCGTGCATTTGTCGGATCTGTCGTGGGATGTGCCCGGCGAAGAAGCCGTGCGCAACTACCAGAAGGGTCAGCAGCTCGATGCGACCGTGCTATCGATCGATCCGGAACGCGAGCGGATTTCGCTCGGCGTCAAGCAAATGGCACAGGATCCATTTTCCAACTACATCGCTGAGAATCCCAAGGGCACGATCGTCAAGGGCGTCGTGAAGGAAGTCGATGCACGCGGCGCGGTTATCGACCTCGGCAACGGGATCGAGGGGCAGTTGCGTGCGTCCGAGCTGGCGCGTGATCGTGTCGAAGACGCGCGCACCGTGCTCAAGGTCGGCGACGAAATCGACGCGCGTTTCACGGGCGTCGATCGCAAGACGCGTACGATCACGCTATCTGTCAAGGCGAAGGAAATGTACGAAGAGGCTGAAGCGGTGCAGAACTATCGCTCCGAGCAGCCGTCGTCCGGTACCAGTCTCGGCGATCTCCTCAAGGAGCAGATCGGCGATCGGTCCTAACAACAACGCCTGGGCGGAGGACATCCGTCCAGGCGTTCTACTCGGCGGGCGCGCAGATCGGCATGACGAAATCCGAACTCATCGAAATCATCACTGCCAAGCAGAAGCATCTGCCTGCCAAGGACGTGGAGCTCGCGCTCAAGCAGATACTCGAAATCATGAGTGACACGCTCTCGACGGGCGATCGCATAGAGATTCGCGGGTTCGGCAGCTTCTCGCTGCATTTCCGTCCGCCGCGCCAGGGGCGCAATCCCAAGACGGGTGAGGCCGTCGCGCTATCGGGCAAGTACGTGCCACACTTCAAGCCCGGCAAGGATCTGCGCGAGCGCGTCAACGATGGCGCTGACTATCCCATCCGCGACTGACAAGGCTGTGGTCGCGGTTCGCCAGTGAACGAACTGCCGCCGATCGTATTTCTGTTGTTAGCCTTCACGGCGGTCGGATCGACCGCCTGGCTGCTCGGTCGTCGTTCCATTCCTGTGCGCCGCGTCCGACTGCCGCGCGACTATCTCTCGGCGCTGGATCATCTGGTGAACGAGCGCTTCGACCTGGCAACCGAGGTGATCGAGCGCCTTGCGTCAACGCGCGCGGAGCAAGCCGATATTCAATTTGCATTGGGCAGCCTGTTCAGACGCCGTGGTGAAGTTGCGCGTGCGAGCGCCGTGCACGAGCGTTTGCGTGAATCGAGTGTGACGGCCGTACGCGAACAGGCGACCTACGAGTTGGCACTCGACTACCTTGCGGCAGGTTTGTTCGATCGGGCTGAGCGCTACCTCGAGCAGTCGGCTACGTCGCGCGCGTTTCGCGATCGCGCCCTGGATCGGTTGACCTGGCTCTATGAGCAGCAACGGGATTTCGCGAGCGCGCTCAGGATCTGGTACGAAATGCCGCTCGACATGCGCGACAATCGAGCGGACACGGCGGCGCATTATCTCTGCGAACTGGCTGAGCAGGCGTTGCGCGAGGGCGCGATCGAGCGCGTGAAAAACTTGTTAGACGAGGCGCGCTTTCACGATCCGGACTCCGCGCGCGCCGCATTGCTCGAGGCGCGGGTCGCGCGGCGCACAGGGACGATCGCCGAGGCGCGATCCGCATGGCGCCGCGCGTTCCTGGCAAGCCCGACATTGCAATCGGCGTTCCTCGAAGAGGCGCTGCAGGGTGCGCGCGACGAGGAGCGCGACGCGTTTCTGGCATCGCTGCCGCATCCAGCCGGTGGCAACCAGCAAGCCGACCGAACCGTGAATCGCTTCCGCTGCACCGCTTGCGGGCTCGAGAGCGACGCGTGGCAATGGCGCTGCCCGAGCTGTCGAAACTGGGACACCCTGGCGTTGAGGGAGCCTCTGAACAGTCTCCCTTGGACGCCGTCACGTAGCCGACTTTCTCGATAGTTACACGCGATTCAAGGCATCGCGGCATTGCTGCGACGAGCTAGTCTGAGGGCCCCTGTCTCGATGCCATGGAGCTCACAATGAACTTGCGTCACCTCTATCTCGCGACCGCGCTCGTCACGTTCGGTTCGATTGGCGCGGCAGCGCCGGCGAGCGCGGAGCCCGTCAATCTCAACACCGCCGATGCAGCCGCGCTCGATCAAGCGCTGGTCGGTATCGGCGCTGAGAAAGCCAAGGCGATCGTCGCCTATCGTCAGCAGCACGGCCCATTCAAGTCGATCGACGAACTTGCGCTGGTCAAGGGCGTAGGGCCGAAGATGATCGAGCGCAATCGCGCCAATATGCGAGTCGATGGCGGGCATTTGCGTGCCGCGCCGACCAAGCCCGCGGTGCCAGCCAAGACGCCGATAGTCCGGAAGTCCCCACCGGGCGCAGTGCGCTCGCCGGCCGGCGGCAGGTCGCCAGACTGATGCTCCCGAACTGATCTCTGCGGTCAGATTCGACAGACTCTCAATTTCCACGGGCCCTCTGCGCGCGCCGGTCCGGCGAGGCCGGCGCGCTCCCGCAAATCGGACTTGCGTCACTGCTCGAGTGGCGCCGCAGCGGGCGAGTTAGCTGTTCCGTGGTATCGTCCATCCGTTCGGCAAGTGCGAATTCAGCAGCGAACGGCGAGGCGATATGCAACGGCACGGTATTGAGACGGCGGTATTTCCGGTGGCGGGGCGAGGCACGCGCTTCCTTCCGGCTACCAAGGCGAGCCCCAAGGAGATGCTGCCGATCGTCGACAAGCCCTTGATCCAATACGCGGTGGAGGAAGCGCTGGCAGCCGGCGCTCGGCGTCTCGTATTTATCACCGGCGCGTCCAAGCGGGCCATCGAAGACCATTTTGACTCCGACGCCGAACTCGAGAAGCTCCTGCACAAGCAAGGCAAATCGCGCTTGGCGCAGAGCCTGCGCAGCGTGCTTCCCTCCTACGCAACCTGTATCTACATACGCCAATCGGCGCCGCTCGGTCTGGGTCATGCGGTGCTTTGTGCCAAACCGGCGGTCGGACACGAGCCGTTCTTCGTGCATCTCGCCGACGACCTGATCGATGCCCAGGTGCCCTGCCTCGAGCAGATGGCACAGCGTTTCCTGGGCTACAGCATCATCGGTGTACAGACTGTGCCGAAGGCGGATTCCGACAAGTACGGAATCGTCAAGACAACGGCTGCGTCGGGCGACTTGTTCAGAATCGAGCAAATAGTCGAGAAGCCCAAGCCAGCCGTGGCGCCGTCGCGCCTTGGTGTCGTTGGGCGCTATTTACTAACACCACGGATTTTCCATCATCTGGAGCGCATCGGCGAGGGCGCCGGCGGCGAGATCCAACTCACCGACGGCATCGCGCGCCTGATGAAAGACGAATCGGTGTACGCCTATAAGTTCGACGGCAAGCGCTTCGACTGCGGCAGCAAGCTCGGCTACCTGCAGGCCACCGTTGAATATGCACTCTCGCACCCGGAACTGGCCAAGCCTTTCCGCCAATACCTGCGCGCGCTCGGCAAGCGTCGCTGAGCATCGCTGAGGCTGCTCAGGTACGACTGGCGGACACGCGCGCGGCTCGAGCGCGGCCGATAATGATTACCGTTACACTAGCCGCCTGATGTTGGCGCCGCGACTGCACGCGGTTCAGGTGTTATGGAAATCGATATCATTCTCGAGCCGGATCTGTCGCCACGACAGGTTGCCGAACTGGGCGTCGCGGCCGAGCGGTACGGCGTGCGGGCAGTTTGGAGCTCGAACTACTTCGCCCATTGGGACTGCTTTCTCTCACTCGTGCCTTTGCTGCAGCAAACGCAGAAGCTGCTCGTCGGCCCGCTGGCGATCAGTCCGTTTGAGATGCACCCACTCAAGATTGCCAACAGCCTGCTGTCACTCAATGAGATGAGCGATGGCCGGGCCGTCGTCGCGATGGGGGCTGGCGAAGGCAATATCGACGCGATGGGCCTGGCCAAGCCGGCGAAGATCGTTCGCGCCGTTCGCGAAGCGATCGAGATCGTGCGTGGCGCGGGTCGCGGGCAACTCGCCAAGGGCTATCAGGGCGAGGATTTCCAGGTCAATTTTCCCTGCGCCTACGGCTGGATCAAGTCCTCACCGCCGCTCGTGTACGGTACGGCATATCGGGGCATGATGATGCGTATGGAGGCGCGGGTAGCGGACGGCGTTTACATCGGCTGTACGCCGCCCGAAGTGATGGCCGAAGCGATGGCGGAGGTCAGCGAGGGCGCCGCCAAACGCGCCGCCGGCATGGCTCCCCTGCGAACGAACACATTCTGGGCATGGCACCTCAAGCGCGATCGCAAGGAGGGCTATCGCGAGTCGCGACGTGAGATTGCGTGGCGGGCGCGCAAACTCGAAGCGGAATTGCTCGCGCAGGTCTTGCAGCCGGACGAGGTTCGGCTAGTGCGCGATAACTACGACAAGTGCGTCGCAGCCTGGTTCGACCGCTCAGGCAATATCCAAGGCATGCCGGAAGCGATACCGAATCGGCTGTGCGAATACTTCACCTCCACGGGCGGTCTCGAAGACATCGAGCGCGAGATCGAACGCTTTCGTATGTTCGGTCGAGCGGGGCTCACGGAAGTAGCGCTGCGTCTGCACGACGAGCCGATGGAGGCGTTGCAGATCATTGGTGAGCGGGTCATGCCCGCTCTGCGAGGCTGAGCGTGTCGGCTGGCAAGACCGTCGCCGTGCTGGGCGGCACGGGGGATCTTGGCAACGCACTCGCCCGATTTTTGCTGCGCCAGGGAGTCGCCGTGGTCATCGGTTCGCGCGCCGCTGAGCGCGCACAACGGACCGCGGCCGAGCTGGCTGCGATCTTCCCGGGTCGTGTCAGCGGTGAGTCGTTAGCGAACGCCGCTGCCAGAGCCGATATTGTCGCGGTGACCGTACCCTACACGGCGCACCAAACAACGCTGGAGGCTGTGCGTGACGTCGTGCAGGGCAAGCTCGTACTCGATGCAACCGTGCCGTTGCGGCCACCCAAAGTCCTGCGGGTACAGCTGCCGGCCGCGGGCTGCGCGGCGGTGGAAGCACAGCAATTGTTGGGCGACGGCGTGCGAGTCGTGGCCGCATTGCACAACATTGCAGCCACGCATTTGGCGGCTGGTACGGTTCCCGACTGCGACGTCCTCGTCACCGGCGATAAAGAGGTCGATCGTCAGGTCATCATCGATCTGCTGCAGGCCGGAGGGCTGCGCGCCTGGCACGCCGGGCCGTTGGCGAACTCCGCAGCGGCGGAAGCGCTGACGTCCATTCTGATCGGGATCAACAAGCGCTATGGCATCGATGGTGCTGGCATCCGCATCACGGGCGAACCCCGCCCTGTTTGAGGTGGCGAGGGCGTCATGGATAGTACGCCGCACTCTCTATCGTTGACTGCGCTCGCGTCCCTGCCGCTCATTCAGCCGGGCGATGATCTCGCGGCGGTCATCGCGGCGGCTCTCCTGCGTGAGTCGTTAGTGATCACCGCGCAGGATGTGATCGTGATTGCGCAGAAGATCGTCTCGAAAGCGGAGGGGCGAATCGTCGCGCTGGCAAACGTCAAGGTATCGCGCAAGGCGACGATTCTGGCCGCTCGCACCGGCAAGGATCCGCGGCTGGTGCAGCTGATACTCGAGGAGTCGAAATGCGTGCTGCGAGTGGGTCGCGAGGTCTTGATCGTCGAGCACCGCAATGGCTTCATTCTGGCCAATGCCGGAATCGATCAATCAAACGTTGCGCCGGACGACCCGGAAAATCGCGCCTTGCTGCTGCCCGTGAATTGCGATCTCTCGGCACGCGAACTGCGCGCCAAGTTGCGCGTCCAACTCGGTGTTGCGCCGGGCGTGCTGATCATCGACAGCATCGGTCGGGCCTGGCGGCGCGGCACGATCGGGCAGGCGCTCGGTGCGGCCGGACTCACGGCGCTCACGGATTTGCGCGGCCAGCCCGACATTTTTGGTCGCCGCTTGCGATCGACCGAGGTCGGTAGTATCGATGAGTTAGCAGCCGGCGCCTCGATGCTGATGGGGCAGGCAGGCGAGCGCCGGCCGGTGGTGGTCGTACGCGGCCACCCGGTGATGCAGGATGATGGTGAGGGTGCGGCCGTCTTGCAGCGCGCTGAGACCGAGGACATGTTTCGTTGAACGCACTGCCCAGGAAACCCCGCATCCTCGCGCTGTCGGGGGGCGTGGGGGGCGCCAAGCTGGCGCGCGGTCTGACCCGTGAACTGAGCGTCGATGAGTTGATTGTCGTTTGCAACACGGGGGACGATTTCGAGCATTTG
Source organism: Pseudomonadales bacterium (assembly GCA_020442965.1). GTDB lineage: Bacteria > Pseudomonadota > Gammaproteobacteria > Steroidobacterales > Steroidobacteraceae > CADEED01. Next base: position 6,152 of record JAGRJB010000031.1, on the reverse strand, counting down.
GGCCTGACGGTCTGTCCTGACCTCGATTCGGTACTCTACGCGGTCGCTGGATTGGCCGATGATGCGCGCGGCTGGGGACGCGCCGACGAGACCTGGAATTTCCTGGATGCACTGCGGGCCATGGATGGCGAGTCCTGGTTTCAGTTGGGCGATCGCGACCTGGCTCAGCATGTCCAGCGCAGCGCCTGGTTGCGCTCCGGTCTATCCTTGAGCGAGGTGACGGCGCGGCTCGGGCGCGCGCACGGGGTCCGCCACTCGATCGTGCCGATGTGCGATGAGCCCGTCCGAACGCAGCTGCGCACGGCAGAAGGCTGGCTCGACTTCCAGGACTACTTTGTGCGTCGCCGCGCCGCACCTCTCGTGCACGATTTGCGCTATGTCGGTGCTGCCGCCGCCAGGGCTTCGCTGGCATGGCCCGCAATCGAGCCGCAGTTGGATGCAATCGTGATTTGCCCATCCAATCCGTATCTCAGTATCGATCCGATTTTGGCGGTTCCCGATTGGCACAGTCGAGTTCGCGAGCGTCGCGCACCAGTCGTCGCGGTCTCGCCCATCGTCGCCGGCGATGCCTTGAAAGGCTGTGCCGCCAAAATGCTGCGCGAGTTTGGACTTGCGGTGAACCCGGTCTCGATCGCGCGGCATTACGGCGAGTTGCTCGATGCCCTGGTAATTGACTCGCAGGATGCCAAGTATGCCAATGAAATCGAACAGCTCGGTCTGGCAGTACACGTAACACAGACCGTCATGCGAAATGACGATGATCGCGGCGGATTGGCGCGGACCGTACTGGATTTCGCGCGGGGTCTGCGCGCGCGCTCGCTCGCGAGTCGGCGCGCATGAGCGGTGCAGCGCCTGCGCTGCGGCGCACGGGTCCGATGGTTGCACTCGTTCCGGCCAAGAGCTTCGTCGCTGCCAAGTCAAGGCTCGGCGAAGCGCTGTCGCCTGCTGAACGCCAGGCGCTATCGCAGAGCTTATTGGCAAGGGCCCTGGAGTCCTGCCTGGGGTGCGCGGCCTTCGATGACATATACTTACTAACACCAGATGCGAGTGGGCCCGACTGGGCGGCGCGCTATGACGTCGAGTTGTTGCGCGATGCACCGAACGCAACGTTTGACGCGGCTATCGATGCCGCACTCGACACGGTGGCTGAACGGGGGGCGCGAGCGGTTTGCTTCGTGGCGAGCGATTTGCCGCGGGTCGATACGGAGTCGCTGTGCCAACTAGTCGCCGACCAGGGCGAGGTCGCGGTCTTTGTCGCCGCGCTACGTGACGGCGGCACGAACGCGTTTTGTATGCCCTTGCCGCGCCGGATCAACCTGCGCTTTGGCGCCGACAGCGCATTGCGACATGTTGAGCGCCTGGCGGCGGCGGGTGTCGACGCTCGAGTTGCGGCGATCGATGCGTTGGCGCTCGATCTCGACTTGCCGGTCGATCTCGCGGGATTGCCGAATCGCGCCGCACTCGGCACTCTGTCGTCATGACCGATCTAATGTCGTTGCCACTGACCGATTTGATGGCCGCTGCCCGCGAGCGGCGTGATGCGGCCTATGGGAGGGTCATTACATACTCCCCCAAAGTGTTCGTGCCGCTAACGCGATTGTGCCGCGATGTTTGTCACTACTGCACTTTTGCGACGACGCCCGCGAAGCTTGCGAGCCCCTATCTCGAGATCGACGAGGTCGTCAGGATCGCGCGCGCGGGTGAAGCGGCCGCGTGTCGGGAGGCACTGTTCACCTTGGGTGATCGTCCGGAGGCGCGCTATCGCGTTGCGCGCGACTGGCTGAGCGCACGCGGATTCGATTCGACCGTCGCGTACCTCGCGGCTGCCGCGCGTGCGGTGCGCGAGAATACACGGCTGCTGCCGCACATCAATGCGGGGGTGCTATCGCTCGAAGAATATCGCGAGCTGCGCCCGTACGCCGCGTCGATGGGCCTGATGCTGGAGTCTGGGGCGGAGCGGCTTTGCGAGCGCGGTGGTCCACACTTCGGTTCGCCCGACAAGATCCCGGCTGTACGCCTCGGCTCGCTCGCCGCAGCCGGCGCGGCGCGCATTCCGACGACGACCGGCCTGTTAGTAGGTATCGGCGACACGCGCGCGGAGCGACTCGCAGCGCTGCGTGAGCTCCGCACAATACATGATCAGCACGGGCATCTGCAGGAGCTGATCATCCAGAATTTCGTGCCGAAGGCGGCGACGCTCATGCGGGGTGTCGCGCGCGCCACGCTAACAGAATTGCAGTGGACCATCGCGGCGGCACGTCTTGTCTTCTCGCGAGAAGTGAGCATTCAGGCCCCGCCCAACCTCAATGCGAGCGACATCGGCGGGCTCCTGGAGGCGGGCATCAACGATCTCGGCGGCATCTCCCCCGTGACTCCCGATCATGTGAACCCAGAATCTCCGTGGCCAGAACTGCCGCGTCTGGCGCGTGAACTCGCGTCGCACGGGCGCGTCCTGGTGCCGCGGCTCACGATTTATCCGAAGTTCATTGCCGCGAGGGCCATCTGGCTCGACCCGGGCATCGCGCCCGCCGTGTTGCGGTTGGCGGATGCCGACGGCTATGCGCGAACCGACAACTGGATCGCCGGCGAATCGGGCGAGCCGCCGCTCAAACACGATTGGCTCGGAGTGGAGCGCGGCGATTTGCCGGTGGTCGCCAAACGGGCTGCGCGAACTTCCAGATCGCGCGACGATGTGGTACGGATTCTGGGGCGTGCCACGGATGGACGGCCACCGGCGCTGGATGAGATCGTTCGATTGTTCGCGGCGCGCGGCGCCGAGGTTCGTGACGTCGTGCGGGCCGCGGATCGATTGCGACGCCTGGCTTGCGGCAATGTTGTGACCTACGCGATCAACCGCAATATCAATTACACCAATATTTGTACTTTCCGCTGCGGCTTCTGTGCGTTCTCGAAGGGCAGATCGGCGCAGTCATTGCGTGGGCCGGCCTATCATCTCGACTACAGCGAGGTCGCTGATCGCGCGCGCGAGGCGTGGAATCGCGGTGCCACGGAAGTGTGCATGCAGGGCGGCATTCATCCGAGCTACACCGGCGAGACCTATCTGGAACTGCTGCGCAGCGTGAAGCGCGCCGTGCCGGAGATGCACGTGCATGCTTTCTCGCCGCTCGAAGTGTTGCATGGCGCGCGTTCGCTCGGGATCGATGTGTCCGAATTCTTGCACCGCCTGCGTCGCGCAGGGCTCGGCAGTCTGCCGGGCACCGCCGCGGAGATTCTCGACGACGAAGTTCGTGCACAGATCTGTCCGGACAAGCTAACGACGGCCGAGTGGTTAGCCGTCGTGGCGGCGGCACACCAGGCTGGCCTTAGAACCACGTCGACCATCATGTTTGGTCATCTCGAGACACCGACTGCCTGGGCGCGGCACCTGGCCGCGTTGCGCGACCTGCAGTTGCGCACCGGGGGCATCACCGAGTTCGTGCCGCTGCCGTTCGTGTATCGTGAAGCGCCAATGGCGCGGCGTGGCCGCACGCGCCCCGGGCCCACGTGGCGCGAGGCGTTGTTGATGCATGCTGTCGCGCGCATTGCGCTATACCCGGCGATTCGCAACATCCAGGCGTCGTGGGTCAAGCTCGGGCCCGCCGGTGCAGCGGCTCTGCTGGACGCGGGCGTCAACGACCTGGGCGGTGTGCTGATGGACGAATCCATTTCCCGCGCCGCAGGTGCGGTGCACGGGCAATTGCTGGACGAACGGGATCTGCGCGCGCTGATCACGCGTCGGCGGCGCATCGCGCGGCAGCGAACGACGCTATATGGCACGCCGGGGTGGTTGTGGACCGAGGATCAGCCGCCGGCACGCGCTGCTGCCCGCGGCCACTGCTCAAACGCAGCTCTTCGGAGATAGAAAATGGGGATTCTATGGTCGCTCGCGAGGTGGCTGTTCGGATTGTTAGCGCTATTCTTCGTCGGCTACATACTGGCGATGAGCGGCTATCATTCGCCACCGGCGGCATCGATCGCCCGGCTGGCTCCCGATGCAACGCCGCGTACGGTCATGGTCATTGGCGCGACCGGTGCTTTGGGCCGTGAACTCGTGAGCGTGTTGCGCGAGCGTGGCGACAACGTCGTCGCGATGGCACGCGCGAGTTCGGATACTGCGGTGATCGACGGGCTCGGCGCCGACAAGGTCGTCGCGGACGCGCTCGATGCGGAGCAGGTGATGACGGCGGTCGGCGCCAGGCCCGTCGATGCGATCATCTCGGCACTGGGCACGTCTGCGACCGATCTGCCCGAGCGCATGAACCCGATCAAGGCGATGATCAAGGGTCCGCCGCGGATGGATCCTGACAAACGACCCGATTTCATCGGCAATCGCAACGTGATCGAGGCAGCGCGCAAGCACAAGATCGCACGCTTTATCCTCGTTTCCGTGGTCGGCGCCGGCGACTCGGCCGAAGCTACCCCGCTCGCGGCCCGGAAGGCGCATAGCGCGGTGGTGCCGCTCAAGACCATGGCAGAGGACCATCTGCGCGGCAGCGGCTTGCAGTACACCATCATTCGCCCTGGCGGCCTGGGCAAGCAGCCGGCCACCGCGAACGCGGTACTGGTGGAAGATCCACTCGCGTTCAGCTTCATATCGCGTTCGGATCTCGCGCGCCTCACCGTGGCGGCGTTGCACGATTCGACCACCGTCGGCAAGACCTACACGGCTTACGACTCCGATCGGCGTATGCTCTGGCAATTGTTCACTGCGAAATAGCGCCGCACGCTCTCGAGGCCGAGAGCGGTCTGATGCGCAACTGTGCGGGCGATCGCGCGGCTGGTCAGCCGCGCTTGCCGTCGAGTCGCGGTCGCGTCAGGATAGGTCCGTAGATCGCCACGAAGATCAGAAATGCCGTGGTCCACATCGTGGCCGTTGCGGTCAGCACGCCGAGGTAGTGAGCAGGCCAGATGGAAGGCCCGGCGATGCGAGTCAGCGCGGCTAGTGCGACCAGAAGATAGGCGATCGGTATGGTCGGATGCACATTCAGCGGACGTCCCGTGTGGCCTAACGAGGCGCGTGTCGTGACGGCGAGAATCATCAGCGCAAACACGCCGATGCCGAACGCGTGCTGCCACCATTGTGCCCACGGGCTGCCTGCCGCGAGGTAAACGGCCTTCAGGGCGAACCCGATGGGCAGCCACACGTAGGCGAGATGCAGCACCCACAGTATCGGTTTGCCCGTCACCCGCAAGCTGCGCCATCCCGATAGCCGTATCGCGTGCAGCAGGGCCGCTAGCGCTGCCACCGCGACCGCCCAGGTTCCGCCGGGTACCACGGCATCGACTACGATCACGGCGAGCATCACGATGGGTAGCGCACGCTCGACGAGCGCGTAGTTGCGTAGCGTGACGGTCTGGCCTGCCTGTCGCAAGCCGTTGGCCGTAAACGCCGGCACGATGCGCCCGCCGATGATGGTGATCAGCAGCAACACGATATTGATGGCAACGCCGAGAGACTTGGAAGCGAGTAACGGATCGCCGCGATACAACGCGAACATGAATGCGGCATCGGTCAGCCACAACAATGTGAGCACACCGATCATCGCCATGTTCCGATTGCGTTCACGCAGAATGGGTGGCGCGATCAGCGCAATCAGTATTGGAATATAAGCGAGCTCCGCCAGCACGGTCAGCGGTAACGGCAAGACCGGTTCGATCGCGAATGCCACGCGTCCAACGAGCCAAGCCGCCGTGGCAAGCACGAGTGGCAGCCCTGCAAATCCTCGCGAGCCGGTCCAGCTCGGGACGGCGGTCAAAAGGAATCCGCCAATCGCGGCGGCGACGAATCCGAATACCATTTCGTGGCCGTGCCACAGTTGCGGCGGCAGGTCGCCTAGCGGTTGCCAGCCCGCGTCCAGAATGACTATCCACGCCGGGATTGTTAGCGCGGCGAAGACGCCCGCCGCGAGGAAGAATGGCCGAAAGCCGTAGGAGAAGACCGTGGCCGCAGTGATTGTTTTCATAGGCTTAACCCTGATTGGGGGATGAGAATGCTTCGATACGTACTTGCCGCAGGTCACCTGTGCCGGCCTTAGCGACCAACGTGTAGAATTCCGCACCAATGGAATTCAAAGACTATTACAAGATTCTCGGGGTCGAGCGCAATGCCACTGCCGCTGAACTGAAGCGTGCGTACCGCAAACTGGCCCGCC
>JAGRJB010000030.1 GCA_020442965.1 Pseudomonadales bacterium | reverse complement strand
GCATCGTGACGCCGCGGCTCGCGCCGAGTCCGAGCGTGGCATTGCGGGGCGCGCGCGCGTGGTGGCCGACTACGTAGCCGGCATGACAGATCGATTCGCGTTTCTCGAGCACGAGCGCGTCAGCGTGAATCGGGCGAGCGGCCGATGAAACCGCGAACACGGCCGCGCTCAACTGCCGCGCTCGAAGCCGCTCTCGACGCGGCGACACGCGATGCATTGGTGGAGATTGCCCGGTTGCTCGTGTCGGCCGGCTACGGCTTCGGCGCATTTGAACGGCACGCCAAGCATGCGTTCGTCGCGGCTGCCAAAGAAGTCCTGCTGCGTCAGGGCGCGCGCGTGAACCGTTCGATGATCGCGGCTTCTACCGGACTTACGCGCGCCGAGGTTGGCGAGTTGCTGCGCACGGATTCGCTTGCCAACCATTCGCCGCGCCACGCGAGCCGTGCAGCGCGACTCGCGCTCGCCTGGCGCACCAAGAAACCGTTCGCCGGCCACAGCCTGGTCCTGAAGACCACGCCACGTCAGGTAGCCAATGCCACCAAAGGGCCGCTGTTCGATGAACTGGTGCGGCGTCACGGCGGCGATATTCCGCCGCGCGCGATGCAGGCCGAGTTGTTACGCAGTGGTCTGGCGGAAAAATCCGCTGACGGTCGACTCCGGTTGTCGAATGCCAATCGCGACAGTTTGCTGCGCGCTGTGCAGGCGGTCGAAACGACGCTCCCCTGGTTGCGCGCTGTCGCGCCGCAGGTGATCGATCCTCATCCGGGCGAACCTATCACCTCAACCAAGTCCGTGACGGCGCTCGGATTCACGACCGAGCGGGCGCTCTTTTCCGCGCTCGGACGTATTCTGGACCGCACCAGCACGCTGCTCGATGGCTTCGACAAGATCGCGGGCGGCAAGCGCGCACCCGGTGAATTGATCGTCGGGGTTGCTGTCGCGGGGTCCAGCCCGCCCAAGCTGCGCAAGACCCGGCCTGCTAGTAGTTAGTGCTTGGGCAGCTGATCTCTGAGCGCACGACGCAGAATTTTGCCAACGTTACTCTTCGGTAGCTGATCGCGAAAATAGACGTGCTTTGGAACTTTGTAACCTGTTAGCGACTCGCGGCAATACGCGATCACGTCCGCCTCGGTCAGCGAGGGATCCTTGCGCACGATGAAGAGTGCAACAACTTCCCCCGACCGTTCGTCTGGTTGTGCGATTGCCGCGACTTCCAACACACCGGGGTGCGCTGCGACGACGTTCTCCACCTCGTTTGGATAGACGTTGAAACCGGACACCANNCAGAATCATGTCCTTCTTGCGATCCTCGAGGTACACGTAGCCCGCTGTATCGAAGCGTCCGATATCGCCCGTCTTGAGCCAACCGCCCGCCAGCATCACCTTCGCAGTTTCGTCGGGACGATTCCAATAGCCCACCATGACTTGCGGGCCGCGCACGCAGATTTCGCCGGATTGACCCACGCCGAGTGCCACACCTGAATCGTCCCGAATCGAGATTTCGGTCGACGAGATAGGCAGTCCAATAGAGCCATTGAAGTCGACGCTCGGGATATTGATGCACGCCGCCGGTGCGGTCTCTGTGAGCCCCCACGCCTGGGTGAGGATGACACCGGTGACTTTCTTCCAGCGCTTGGCGACCGATTCCTGTACCGCCATGCCGCCACCCAAGGTGACGCGCAAAGCACTGAAATCGACTGCGGCGAAGCCCGCTGTGTTCAGCAGGGCGTTGAACAGCGTGTTGACCCCGGTGATGAACTGAAATGGATAGCGCTTCAGTTCCCTGACGAACGCCCCAAAGTCCCGCGGATTGACTATCAGGATATTGCGCCAACCGAGGCGCAGGAACAGCAGGCAGTTAGCGGTTAGCCCAAATATGTGATAGAGCGGTAAAGCGGTGATCAAGGTGCCGCGCCCGGCCAGGAAGCTCGATTCGATCCACTCGTTCGCTTGCAGCACATTCGCAACCATATTGCCGTGACTCAGCATGGCGCCCTTGGCGACGCCGGTGGTGCCGCCGGTGTACTGCAGAAAGGCCAGATCGTCGTGTGTGAGTGGAATCGGTTGTGGCCGAGCAGCAGCCGACGCCTGCAAAATATCCCGAAATTCGCGCGCACCATCCAGTTGGTAGGGCGGCACCTGCTTGCGTACGGTGCGCAGGACAAAATTCACGATCGCGCCCTTGGGCCAGGCGAGCATGCCGCCGACACTCGTTGTCAGGACGTGCTCGATGGCAGTGTGCGCGATCACCGCCTGCAGCACGTGGGCAAAGTTCTCGAGTATGACGATAGCGGTTGCGCCGGAGTCCTTGAGCTGGTGTTCGAGCTCGTGTGTCGTGTAGAGCGGGTTGGTATTCACGACCACGCCGCCGGCACGCAAAATGCCGCATACCGCGATCGGGTATTGCAGAATGTTCGGCATCATGACCGCGACCCGATCGCCCCTGGCAATGCCGGCGCTCTGCTGCAGCCAGGCGGCGAATGCCGCCGAATAGCGGTCAAGTTCACGGAACGTCAGAGTCTTGCCCATCTGTACGTAAGCCACTTGATCGGCGTGTTCGACCAGGGAACTTTCGATCAGGTGTGTGAGCGAACGGTATTCGCTCAAGTCGATTTCTGGGCGTACACCTGCGGGATAAGACTTGAGCCAGAATTTTTCCACGGCGGACCTTTTTAGCGCTGTTGCAGGAGCGGTTTGAGTTTGGGCCAGAGATTATCGAGCAATTGCGGCTGCGCCGCCGCATTGGGATGCATGCCGTCGGCCTGCATACGGGCGGTATCGAGCGCGATAGACTCGAGAAAGAATGGCAGCAGTGGCAGCTTGTACTGTTTGGCGATGTTCGTGAACAGGGACTCAAAGTCCTCAGAATAGCGTGGGCCGTAGTTGGGTGGGATCTTCATGCCGATCAGCAGTACGCGTGCGCCGGCCTGTTGCGATTTCTCCACCATGTTGATGAGATTCGCCCGACTGGTGCGTAGCGGCAGACCACGCAGCGCGTCGTTTCCGCCTAACTCGATGATCACGATTGCAGGTTTGTGCAGGGCAAGCGCGCGCGGCAGTCGTGTGGCCGCGCCGCCTGTCGTCTCGCCGCTGACGCTGGCATTGATGACGCGGTACCCGTAACCTTGTTCGCGAAGGCGTTGCTGCAGCAATGTCACCCAGCCCTGCTCAACATTGATACCGTAGCCCGCACTCAAGCTGTCGCCCATCACCAGTATTGTCGGTACGCTTACCGGTACGCCGGTGCGGACAGTAGTGTCAGCGCCCTCGGCCAGCGTGCTGCCGATCCAGGTCAGACAGAGGGCGAGTGCGATCGACAAAACCCGCGCCGGAAATTGCATGACGTTAGACATCGTTCTCAAAGCCGAAAATCTCACCAAACAGGTTACCAGCCCGGAAGGGCCGTTGACGATTTTGCGCAATGTCTCTTTTGAGATCGCTGCGGGGCAATCGGTTGCCGTCGTCGGCGCTTCTGGCGCTGGCAAATCCACGCTGCTGGCGCTACTGGCCGGCCTCGATGCGCCGACATCCGGACGAGTCCTGCTCGCCGGCGTCGATCTGACCGCACTCGATGAGGATGGCCGGGCGCGCCTTCGGGCCGAGCAGGTGGGCTTCGTGTTTCAGTCGTTTCATCTGGTGCAGTCATTGACCGCGCTCGAAAACGTGATGCTACCGCTTGAGTTAGCGGGACGTACCGATGCGCGCCGCACTGCGTTGCAGACCTGCGAACGTGTCGGTCTTGCGCAGCGCGTTGGTCACTACCCCCGTCAGCTATCGGGTGGTGAACAGCAACGAGTTGCTATCGCGCGCGCGTTCGTCACCCAGCCGGCCGTGCTATTTGCGGACGAGCCAACCGGTAATCTCGATACCGTGACGGGTGAGAAAGTGGTGTCGCTGTTGTTCGAGTTGAACGCCAACTCCCATACGACATTGATGCTGGTCACCCACGACCGCAGCCTTGCGCGGCGTTGCTCGCGGATTCTCGAGTTGTCGGGCGGCGAACTACTGCCCGAGCAGGCCGTTGCATGATCCGCCGTGCAGTGCCGCTCGCGCTCAGAACGCTCGTGCGAGAATGGCACTCGGGCGAGCTCAGCATCGTACTGCTGGCACTGACGGTCGCGGTGGCGGCTTTGACGGGCGTCGGTTTTCTGGTTGCGCGCATCGGCGCCGCGGTCGATTTGCAGGCGAACGAAGTGCTCGCGGCCGACCTGCGTCTGGAGTCGCCACGACCCATCGCGGCGACGTATGCGGAAGAAGCGCGGCGGCGTGGTCTGCAAGTGGCGGATTCCACCGGGTTGCTCAGCGTCGTCTTCAATGGCGATGAGAGCCAGCTGTCGAATCTGCGTGCGGTGACGCCCGGCTACCCACTTCGTGGACGCGTGATGGTTGCCGACGTGGCGTTCGGTGCTGCCAGCGTGGCGACCGATATTCCAGCGCCCGGGGAGGTCTGGCCAGAATCCAAGCTGTTAGCATCGATCGGCGCTCAGGTCGGTGCGGAGCTGTCGATCGGCGCTGCGCGCTTCAAGGTGACGCGCGTGCTGATCACGCGGCCCGACCAGGGAGCGACCTTCGCCGAACTGGCGCCCTCGATCCTGATCAACGCCGGCGATTTGCCGGCGACCGAGCTGATCCAGCCGGGCAGCCGCGTGAGCTACGCGATGTTGTTCGCGGGCAGCGCGCCCGCGGTGCGTGACTTCTCGGTCTGGCTGACGAGCAACAAGACACCCAGCGAGCGGCTACTCGATATCAGCGAATCGACACCGCAGATCAAGACTGCGATCGATCGTGCTGGCCGATTCCTGAGCCTCGCCAGTCTCGTTGCCGTCTTGTTGTGCGCGATCGCGGTGGCGATGGCTGCGCGCCGCTATGTGCAACGTCATCTCGATTCGGTAGCGCTCCTGAAGACGCTCGGAGCAACCCGGGCGTTCACCCTGACAGTGAGTCTGCTGCAGCTCTTGCTGATCGGCATTGTCGCGGCAATGATCGGCGCGATGATCGGTTTCGCCGCGCAAGCGGGCTTGGTGGTGGCGCTGAAGGACCTGCTCAAAGGCGAGTTGCCGCCTGCGGATTGGACGCCTGTGTGGTTCGGCTTCAGTACCTCGATTGCAATTCTGGCCGGATTCGCGCTGCCGCCCCTGCTGCAGCTGTCGCGCACGCCGGCGCTGCGTGTGTTGCGACGCGATGTCGGGCCACCGCCGTTGTTGATCGTGCTGGCCTTTGGGCCAGCCGTTGCGGCCGTCGTGTTGCTGATCCTGTGGGTGGTGCGCGACGTTCCGGTTTTCATCTGGTTCACGGCGGGTCTAGGCGTGTTTCTCGGCTTGCTCGCCTTGGCTGGTCTCGTATTGGTTCGCCTGACAACCAGCATGCGTAGCGGCGTCGGCGTCGCGTGGCGCTACGGTCTCGCGAATCTTGGCCGGCGGCGCGTCGAGAGTGTCGTACAGCTGACGGCTTTTGGTTGCGGCCTCATGGTCTTGCTGTTGCTGGCCGTCGTGCGCAACGATCTGCTGAACGATTGGCGCAAGAGTCTGCCGAGCGACATCCCTAATTACTTCTTCATCAATATTCCGTCCGAGGAGCGCGACGAGTTTGTCGCGTTTCTGCGCACGCAGGGCGCTGCGACTTCGCGTGTACTGCCAATGATTCGTGCGCGCCTGACGGCGATCAACGGCAAGACTGTTGCGGGCACGCCGTTCGCGAATCCACGCGGCCAGGGCTTTGCCAACCGCGAACAGAACATCACCTGGACGCGCGAACTTGGCCCCGACAATCGGATCGTCGCCGGCCACTGGTTCACCGCTGCGGAGGTCGGTCAGCCGCTGGTTTCGGTCTCGACCGAGTTCCAGGAGGCACTGGGCCTTGTGATCGGCGATCGCCTGACATTTGATGTAGCGGGCGAATTATTCACGGCGCGCGTCAGCAGCGTACGCAAAGTGAAGTGGGACAGTTTCCAGCCGAATTTCTTTCTGGTATTTCCGCCCGGGCCACTCGATGGCACGGCGGGTACCTGGATGACGAGTGCCTATTTCCGCCCGCAGAGCTCCAGCACGCTGGCCGATCTGGTACGACGGTTCCCCAGCGTGTCGGTATTCGATCTGGATGATCTGCTGGCGCAGGTGCGAGGTGTCATCGACAAAGCGGCGCTCGCCGTGCAGAGCGTATTTCTGTTTACACTGCTGGCGGGTCTGGTCGTACTGCTGGCCGCGGTACAGGCCAGCCGGGACGAGCGACGCTACGAGAGCGCGATACTGCGTACACTCGGTGCCAATCGCCGTACCGTTCTCCAGGGGATTCTCGCTGAATTCGCGACGCTCGGCGTGCTGTCCGGATTGCTCGCTGCGGTCGGTGCATCCATCGCGGGCTACTTTCTGGCCAAACACGTGCTGGACGTCCCGTATGCGCCTGAGCCATGGGTCTGGCTCATTGGCATCGCTGGTGGCGGGTTGTTAGTTTCGGTTGCAGGCTGGCTAGCCACGCGTTCGGTCGTGGCGCACCCGCCTTTGGTCACTCTGCGGGGCGGTTGACTTCCTTGCATGTCAAACCAATGACACCGCAGGCGGGTCCGCACAATCCGGAGTTCATCGACTATCTATTGCGCACGCCGCTGCGTCGCAAGATGGTGGGCTGGTATGACCCACGCCTGTTGGCGCAATCGGCGTGGCTGGTCATTGTCGCCAACCTGTTCGGAAGGCATTCGGACACCCGACTGATCGAGGCGCTGTCTACGCAGCCGCAGCATTGGTTCGATTATTCCGCTGATACGGATGCCAACGGCGATTTCTGGCTCGACTATGTGAGTGATATCGGCGACGGCTGGAACTCCACCTATGCGATCGCCGACGCGATCGCCACGCCCAAGCTGGCGGTTGCCGACGCAGCGAGCGGCGCGACGATCCAAACGTCGCCCGGGCGCGTGTTGGTATTCGGTGGTGACGAGGTTTACCCCTATCCGTCGCGGGCAGAGTACGAGGCACGCGCTGAGCGACCCTACGCGACGGCGTTTGCGGGTCGCGATGCACGCCCCGACGTGTTCGCGATTCCGGGCAACCACGATTGGTACGATAGTCTGATCGCATTCTCGCGCAGTTTCTGTCGACCAGAGCGTGGCTTTGCGGGCTGTGCCACGCACCAAACGCGTAGTTACTTTGCGCTGCGACTGCCGCATGACTGGTGGTTGCTGGCGATCGACTTGCAGCTCGGATCCGATCTGGACGAGCCGCAGGTGCAGTACTTTCAGCAGGTCGCCGCAGATATGGATGCCGATGCTCGCGTTCTGCTGTGCGTCCCCGAACCGCGTTGGATTCTGGAGGATGCGTATCCCAGGCATTCGACCTACGACGAGAGCACGACAGTCGATTTCCTGGAACGCCGCATCCTCAAACGCCCAGTGGATGTCTTTCTCACCGGTGATCTGCACCTCTACAAACGACATTCGAACGCGGCGGGCATACACAAGATTACCGCCGGGGGTGGCGGCGCGTTTCTGCATCCTACGCACGCGCCGGCCACTCACAACTTACGCGACGGCTTCGTGCAGCGGGCGGCCTATCCCGACGAGAAGACATCCTCGAGACTCACCTGGCGCAATTTCCTGTTCCCGTTCCTGAATCCGAAGTTTCTGCCGATACCCGCATTCCTGTATGCGATGTCCGCCTGGTTCGCGTCGGCCAGCCTGACCGCGGCAGATACGGACGATTTGCTCACCGCCTTCGATGCTGCGGTGCGAGCAGCGGTCCGCGATCCCGTCAACGGGCTGTGGCTGATCCTGGTCATTGCCGCTTTCATCTTCTTCACCGATACGCACGTGCGCTGGTGGCGCGTGCTCGGCGGTATTTCCCATGGCCTGGCGCACCTGGCGGCCGCATTCGGCGTCGGCTGGCTCGGTCTGTTGGTGACCACGCAGGCAATGGGCCTCGCATTCGCGACGCTACCGCAGCTGTTAGTGGCTGGAGCAATCACGTTTCTGCTCGGCGGACTGGTTGGCGCATGGATCATCGGGCTCTACCTGTTTGTATCGCTGCAGTTCTTCGGCAGGCACGCTAACGAGGCTTTTGCAAGCCTCAGAATCGAGGATTTCAAGCATTGGGTACGTTTACGGGTGGATGCGAGCGGAACGCTCAGCATTTTCGCCCTGGCGATCGATCGGGTGCCACGCCGCTGGCGGGCCGCTGATCGTCGCGGCTCCCGCGTGGAGTTAGCAGACGACCCGGCGGCCGCAGCGCCCCGACTGATCGATTCTGTGGTTGTCGGACGAGTTCGGCGTCCCGCCAAGGCACCCTAGTGACACCCCGGCAGGACTGGCGCGTACAAATAAGTATTGCCGCAATCCACAAACTCGGTACAAAATGCAGCACGAGCCGCCCTACTCGCTAACTAATTGCGACATGCGGCCATTAAACAGGTTAGTATTGCACTGTTAGCGTTTAGGAGGAATCATGGCAAAGAAGAGAGCAAAGGCGGTTAAGCCCGCACGTTTGGGCAAGGCGTGGACGGCGACCGACGTCGCCAAGTTGCGTTCGCTCGCCAAGCAGAAGCTGTCGGCACGTGCCGCGGCAGAAAAACTCGGCCGTACACGCGGCTCGGTCGCGCAGAAGGCGCTGTTGCTCGGAATCTCATTCCGTGCGATCAATCAGCCGAAGCGCGCACGGCGCAAGAAGTAGGCTGGCGTCGGCGTAGTCACGCGGGCATAACCGCCCGCGGACTACGGCCGCGGCTGGGTTGCGCTGACCAGCGGGACCAATTCGGCGCGGATCATTTGCCAATCAGGGGCTGATATTGAGGCGCACCCATGCGCTGGGTGTGCCTTCGCGGCGCAGGTTGAGTCGTTCGAGCGTCAGGAGATACTCGCCGGCGCCAAACGCGCTGGGGTTCAGTTGCAGCCGCACATGGCTGTTCGAATCCTTGATCATGTTGTCGAGAATCGCGACTCGTCCGTGGCCCACTCGATCGAGGATGACCCGGAACACGCTATGGCGCGTCTGGGTCACGTCGATCTTGAGTTCCGTCATCTCGCCGGAGGTGAGATTTACGCGAGCCGCGCTCGCCGCGCCCGCCAGCCCCGGAAAGACGATGACGGGGCGAACCGAGCTGGTCGGAAGTATCGGTCGCTCGATCACTTCCTGTCTGAGCTTGGCGATCAAGTTAGCCTGATCAGAAACCTTGCCGCCGAGCAGCGACAGGGCGGCCAGCAGTAGGGCGGCGACGGCCGCGATTGCGCTCACGAACGGTAGCCGCTGCCAGAACCGGATGCGCTGCTCCGCCCAGGGCTCAGGCTTGCCGCTGAATTCCAGCAGGCGCAGGCCGCAATGGATGCGATCGGCGAGACCCAGTTCGTCGATCAGCGCCGGATTGGCACGAATGAAGCGCTCGAAGTCGCTCGCGCCCTTGGGCGGTAGCGTGCCGGCAAGGTACCGTTCGACAATGTGGTTGCGAGCGATGAAGTCGCGGTCCATCTTGGCGTCCGCGGGATCGCTGTTGGTCAGGCTGTCTGAATCGGGTGGGCTGGAGTAACTGGCTGACATGATGTGTCGCGTCGATTCGATCGGGCTGTGGTCACTGGGATCCGGGGTGGTTCATTCAAGCGACGCAGGAATGCCAGCCGCCATTCGGGGCGTAGTTGGGCATTGCCAAGCTTGCGGCGCACAGGGTCATGGTGCTGCAGTTTCGGCCACAGGCCGCTGTCGGGACTCACAGAAACCACGCTAATGCCGCGCAAGAGTGCGATCGAGCTCTCGCTTTTGCCATGCGTCGAGTTGAGCGACCCAAATGTCGTGCGATCTGCGTTTACACAGGGCGGCGCTACGGGCGTTGCCGCCGATCAGAGAAACCATTCAGAGGAAGTCATGAGCAAAAAGAAGACTGTGCGAACTCGAACCGGCCGCGTTGCCGCGCTTGCCGTCAGCGTGTCCCTGGCAAGTGGCGTGGGGGCCGTTGCGGCGCAAGACGGCACGGCCATTACGATCTACAGCTCCGCGCAACCGGGCGCAATTTCACCCGAGCTCTACCGCCCGGTACCGGGCGCCGGCGTGCCGAACGCGATGTCCGTGCCGGGGTACGCGATGGTAAGTCACGATCGCCTGATCAAGATCGGCAGCGGCCGCTCGCAACTGAAGTTCAGCGATGTCGCTGGACTCATCGATCCGACCACCGTGACCTTTACTTCGCTCACCGAGCCGCGAACACGCGTGCTCGAACAGAGCTTTCAGTTCGATCTCGTGAGCACCGACAAGCTGCTGCAGAGGTTCATCGACCGACCAATCATCGTCGAACGCGCGGTCGGCAATCAGAATTCGACCGTCAGTGGCACACTGCTCTCGGCCGTCGACGGGCTGGTCCTGCGGGGCGACGATGGCAGCATCCATGCGCTCCGGAACTATTCGGCCGTTCGGTTCCCGGACTTGCCAGGCGGTCTCGAGACCAAACCAACACTAGTATGGGAGTTGAGCTCACCCCAGGGAGGCGAGCAACGTACGCGCGTGACCTACCAGACAGGCGGCGTGACCTGGTGGGCCGACTACAATCTTGTTTTTCAGGCGGGCAGTGACGCTAACAGCGGCCTGCTCGATCTGTCGGCTTGGGTCAGCATCATCAATCAATCGGGTACGAGCTTCCCGGATGCGAAACTCAAGCTGATCGCCGGCGATGTGCACCGTGCCGAGCCGCCGCAGATGGCGCGGGGGCGCGTCCTGGCGATGGCGGCGAAGAGCATGGCTGACGACGGCGGCTTTGAGCAGAAGGAGTTCTTCGAGTTTCATCTCTACACCCTCGGACGTCGTGCCACGCTACCTAACAATTCGACCAAGCAGATCGAGCTCTTTGATCAGGCCCGACAGATTCCGGCGAAGAAGATCCTGCTGTATTACGGGCTGGCGCAGCCAGTTTTCTGGGGCTCGCCGAATACCGATCGAGAGATTGGCGTCGCCATGAACAAGAAGGTCGATGTCTATCTCGAATTCCGCAACGATAAAAAGCTGGGGCTCGGCATGCCGTTGCCGGCAGGGCGGATTCGGGTGTCGCAGCTCGACGCGGCGGATGACAGTCTCGAGTTCATCGGGGAAGATCGCATCGATCACACGCCGAAGGACGAACCGGTGCGAGTGAAACTGGGATCAGCGTTCGACGTGGGCGGCGAACGTCGGCAGACCGACTTCGCGGTCGACACCAAAGCGCAGTGGCTGGAAGAAGAATTCGAGATCAAGCTGCGCAATCACAAGAGCGAGCCGGTAGAGGTACTCGTCAAGGAGAACCTCTACCGCTGGAGCAACTGGAAGCTCTTGAGCCAGACACATACGTACGACAAAGTCGACGCGCGCACGATTGTTTTCCCGGTCAAAGTCGCCAAGGATGCCGAGGCGACGGTGCGCTATCGGGTGCGTTACACCTGGTAGGGCCGCGTCTCGGCCCGGTCAGCGGCGATTGCCGGCGCGTCAGGCCAATTCGCTCAGTGGTTTCGGCTCTTCGAGTACGAAACCCTGAGCGTAGTCTACGCCGACAGCGGATAGCCACTGTCGTGCCGCTGGCGTATCGATACGCTTGGCGACACAGGAAATGCCGAGCACCTTGGACATCTGCGACATGGCGATCACGAGCGCTTGTTGCAGCCTTTCGGTCATCGCACTCGTCGTGATGCGCGAGTCGATCTTGACGAAACGCATGGCAGGCGAAGCCAGCCAGGGCACGACGCGCGAGTCCAACGTGAAATCGTCGATCACGACATAACAACCGAGTTTTTCGCAGGCGGCGATGAACATCTCGACGTCGCGCTGTTGCTCGACGCACGCATGCTCGGACAGCTCGAATCCCACCGTCCCAGGTGGCACGTCCCGGTTGTTCAGCTGCGATGCGACAAAGGCCAGAAACTTGGGGTCTGCGATCGAACTCATCGACAGGTTGCACGAGAAGCTCGAGGGGTTTTCGTCGATGATGCTCGGGTGCGCCTCGATCCAGGCGAGCAACTCGGCAATGACGAGGCGATCCAGTTCAGAGGTACCGATCGCGCGCTTTACGGTAACCGAGATCGATTCGGGGGTATTCGAGCTGCCGAGAGGGCGCGCCAGCACTTCGTAGCGCCGGGTACCGCCGCCCGAGCGCAGCTTCAGGAGCTGCTGCACGTGGAGCTGAAAATCCGTGTGTTCGAAGCGAAACTTGCCGCTCCCGACTGCAAACGGCGTGGCGGGAGCGGCTCGCCGCTTGGTTGTTGGAGCCGGCCTCGTCGGATAGTCAGGCTCTGCGGTTGCGGCAGCAGGCTTGGCATGCGCGCCAGTCGCCACCAGTCGCAATGCCGAGCTGTGCAGCTTGTCCTGGGTGGCTGCTGCGGGTTGTTTGGTAGCACCGGTTTGTTTGGCGGCTGGAGCTTCCGCCGAACGCCCCGTGGGCGCAGGTCCAGGGGGTGGCGCACCAGGCAGAGGCGCAAGCGTGGATTCGGTGCTCGCGGGTTTGCGGAATATCGCTAGCCGCCGCATTGCCGCGGTAGTCTGCGGCGTCACGAGCCGCGATGCCATGCCACTATCGAGCCACTTGCTTTCGCTGATGATCGTGACGAGGCCGACCAGCTCGCCGGTTGGCGTGCGCGCCGGCAAGAATGCGGCGGAGCGGCCATCACCCATGTTCTGAAACACGTAGTGACGATGCGACGCGAGCGTCAGTGCATTGGTTGCTTCGAGCACGAGACTGTGCTCGTCCGGGCCCATCACACCTTCGCTGAGCCACAGGATCTCGCCCTCGATGTCGTGCAATGAGACTGATTGCACGCGCAGATTGCCCAACGCGGCGCACAAGGCGTTGCCAATCGTGGTCAACGAATCCGCTTCGTCAGGTTTGGTCACACGCTGAATCGACACGTTCCGCCGCTCGTTCCTTTGTGATGGGCTCTGGCTAACCCGGCAAGGCGCTGCCCCCGATCGGGCACGTCATCAATTAGAGTGGCAAACCCGCGTGTGCGGTGCCGTGATATGGCTCGCGTTCTTAACGATAGTCCGGAAGCGCCGCTACTTATGTCAAATCGGACGAGCGCCTGATCTGTCAGCGATCGATCGTCGCCATGCCACGGTCTGTGTAGCGCTGCCCGGCGGCTGAACCGATCGATTCCAGTTCCGCCAGATCACGGTCCGACAGTTTGAGATCGGCCGCCGCTGCGTTTGCTGCAACATATTTTCGCTGCTTGGTGCCTGGGATGGGGACCACATCGTCGCCACGGTGCAGCAGCCATGCGAGCGCAATTTGAGCCGCAGTGGCCTTGTGGCGTACCGCGACCGCTTGCACGGCCGCTAACAAGTGCACGTTGCGGGCGTAGTTGTCAGTCTGGAAGCGCGGATCGTGACGCCGGTAGTCCGCGTCGGGCAGATCATCCGATCGCGGCACTGTCCCCGTGAGAAAGCCGCGGCCCAAGGGGCTGTACGGGACGATTCCGATCCCCAGCTCACGACAGGTGTCCAGTACTTCGCCTTCGATGTTGCGCTCCCACAGTGAATACTCGCTCTGCATGGCGCTGAGCGGGTGCACCGCGTGCGCGCGTCGCAGCGTGGCAGCGCCAACCTCCGACAATCCGAGATAGCGTACTTTGCCAGCACGCACCTGCTCGGCCATGGCGCCGACGGTGTCTTCGATCGGGACGCTGCGATCGAGCCGATGCTGATACCACAGATCAACGTAGTCGGTGCCGAGCCGGCGCAACGCGCCGTCGAGTGCCCGATGGACATTCTCCGGCCGGCTATCGAGGCCAGCGATGCGTTGATCCGCGCTGAATCTGAAGCCGAATTTCGTCGCAATCACCGCCTCGTGCCGGCGCCCCGCCAGCGCGCGACCTAACAGCTCTTCATTGCGACAAGGGCCATAGACCTCGGCCGTGTCAAAGAAGGTGATGCCGATGTCGAGCGCGCGCTGAATCGTCGCGATGCCCTCGCCATCGTCGGCGGGGCCATACATGTCCGCCATGCCCGCCACGCCCGTCATACCCATCGTGCCGAGGCCGATAGCCGAAACTTCGAGCCCCTGCTTGCCGAGAAAGCGCTTGTGCATAGGTCGGAATCCTTTCAGCACTTGCCGAGGAAATCGGCCTTGCCGAGGTCGACACCATTGTGCCGCAGGATGTCGTACACCGTGGTGAAGTGAAAATAGAAGTTCGGGAGCGCCCACTTTTGCAGAAACGCCAGCCCGGGATACTCCAGTGTCCGGTCGCGCAAAGGCACTTTGATCTCGCGCGCCGCGCTGCCCTCGAGTGCTGCGGGCGTGAGGGTGCCGAGGAATTCCAGCGTACGTTCGATTCGGGTGAGCAGCTCGGGCAGCGTTCTTTCGTTGTCTTCGAAGCGCGGTGCCTCGATACCGGCGAGGCGTGCCGCCGAGTTCTTGGCAAAATCACAAGTCAGTTGTACCTGGCGATCAAGCGCAAACATATCGGGCGCGAGACGCGCCGCGAGCAAGACGTCGGCCGCGAAGCCGCGGGCCTTGGCGTTGGCTTGCGCCTTATCCAGCACGTGGTGCAGCTGTTGCAGCCCCGTGGTAAACAACTCGATCGACATGCCGTACATGGAGATTTTCACGTTTGACTACCTTGTGTGATAAGACCTGATATGAAACAATAAATAACTAAAGTCCGCACTTTGGTGCAATAATGACCGATTTCTGGGTTCCAGCGCAGCTTGCCGTATTCGCCAAGGTGGTCGAGCTGAACGGCTTTTCGGCTGCGGCGAGAGCTTACGGTGTGCCGAAGGTTGCGGTCAGCCGAGCCATCGCCGAAGTCGAGGAAAAGCTGGGCGCCAAGCTGTTGAAGCGTACCACTCGCCGAATTTTTCTGACCGCCGCAGGCGAGGCGGTCCTACCGCATGCGCGCGCGATCAATGATCAGTATGAGCAGGTCCGCGCCCTCGGCGCCGGGTTTTCGACGACGCGGGTCGGCCCGTTGCGGGTCGCGGCCGACCCGGCTTTCGGGCGGATCCTGCTGGGTCCACTCGTGCCCAGATTTCTCGACAGCTTTCCCGATCGAGCATTGGACATTGTCATGGACGCCGGGTCCGATGCCGAATGGGATGTGGCGAT
>JAGRJB010000029.1 GCA_020442965.1 Pseudomonadales bacterium | reverse complement strand
GGTGAATTCGAGAAACGTCTCATCCGGGCCGTTGCAATTCTCATAGGGTTGCCCGGCATTGATGATCGGAAAGTGGCGCATGTCGAGGCAGCCATCCGGATCGTTGAGCACGATTGCCTCGCGCCGACCACGCGGCTGAGTCATTTCCTCGCCAGCTTCGACGATGGCCACCGATTGCGGAGCATCGATGCGCAACACCAGCGACCAGCCCGTATTGGTCGTCAACCCTTCGAAGTGGCCGCTGTCCGGTGCTGCGACACGCAGGCGCAGCGGGCGCCGGTCATGATCACGGGGGCGGTAGTCATTGTCGTGATCGTGGTCGTTGTTGCCGGCCATCCCAGCCAGGCTGACTAATAGGAATGACAGCGCAGTGATCGTGGCAACAGCGCGGCGATTGTTAGACATCGGTATTCCCCCGCGTCGAACAAGACTCAGCATTACTTGTTACATCATCGCGCTCGCCGAACGATAACGTCAATCCCCCAGATGCGCGCGCCTATCGCACTGCAATATGAAGCTGACTACCCTGGCATTGCGATCACTGCGTTCCCGCCTTGAGTGCGGCAGGATTTCTCACGGTAATCGAGCCACGACCCAGTTCGACCCAGCCCTGCCGCTTCCACTCCTGCAGATATTGATTGACGATCTGCCGCGATATTCCGAGGAAACTACCGAGTTCCGCCTGTGAAATCCGCGTCGTAAAGGGGCCGTCAAGCTGACGTTCTCCACGCAGCTCACCCAGACCAAGCAGTCGCTTTGCGAGCCGTGCCTCAACACTCAGCAACGCGGCGTCCTCCGCGAGGCCGCTGGTCCAGCGCAGACGCTCGCCACACAAGCGCAACAGCTCGCGCACCAGAATCGGCTCACGCTCGAGCACCGTCAGAAACTGGTCGCGCCGAATCGCGAGGAGCTCGCAGGGCATGATCGCCGTGGCGGTCGCCGTACGAGCGCGGCCGTCCAGTAGTGCGATCTCGCCAAACGAATCGCCGGCTTCCATGACGTTCAGGAATACTTCGCGACCGTCGGCGGTGGCCGCACTGATGCGGATCTTGCCCATGACCACGCAATAGAGCGCATCCACCGGATCACCCTGGCTGAAAATGAGGGTTCCGCTGTCGAATCGGCGCTGCACGGCGATGCTGGCGATGTGCTCGAGCACCGGCGCCGACAACCCGCCAAACAACGGGCTGCGCTGCAACAGGATCTTGGCGGCGCGAGTGGCCATCGCAATGCCTCCCATGTGCCCCGCAGCCTGGGGTCAAGCCTTCGAGGCTAGACGTCCGCACGAGTCGCGCGCAAACTTCTCAATAGGGTCGGTTGCGCATGACTCGCTCAAGGGATCATCAGGCCTGATGACAACTACCATCCCGTCCGACGGATATTCCGGCACGCCGCTAGCCAGGAAACTCGGCATTGCGGCAGCCGCTTGCGTGCTACGCATCAATGCACCTGTCGACTACGAAGCGCGGCTGGCGCCCA
>JAGRJB010000653.1 GCA_020442965.1 Pseudomonadales bacterium | reverse complement strand
CCTGGCGCGAGGCTTTCGAGTCCGCTGGTCTGGCACCGCCATCGGCTCGAGTCCTAACAACCTCGGTCGAATTTGCACGCAGCTTGCTGCTGAACGGCACGCACATCATGATCTTGCCGCTAGGGCTGGTCGCAGATGCTCTCGAGCGCGGCCAGCTGCTGGCGATCGACGCACCGCAGTTCGCGTGGCAACGTCCCGTCATCATGAGTTATCGCGCGGAACCCGCGCCGACCCGGGCCGTGTTGGCCGCAATTCACGCCCTGCAGCTCGCGGCCGACGCGCTGTTGGCACCGGACGCCCATTCCTGCTAACGTCGCGCCCCTCCCAACTGGACGACCTGTCGAAGTACCGCGCTGGTGCGGCTTGCGGCTGTGCGATAACGCGATGCTTGCTACGTCAAATCTGTCTATCCAATTCGGCGCCAAACCGCTGTTCGAAGGCGTCACCGTCAAGTTCTCGGACGGGAATCGCTATGGCTTGATCGGTGCCAATGGCTGCGGCAAATCCACGCTGATGAAGATCCTCGGCCGCGAGCTCGAGCAGAGTTCAGGCGAGGTGATGCTGCAGAACGGCCTGCGCCTTGGGAAACTGAACCAGAACCAGTTCGCTTACGAGGACGAGCGGGTGCTCGATGTGGTGATGCAGGGCCACGTCGAGATGTGGCAGGCGATGCAACGACGTGACGCCATTTACGCCAATCCGGATTCAACCGAAAGCGACTACATGCGCGCTGCTGATCTGGAGGCAAAGTTTGCCGAATATGGCGGCTACAATGCCGAGGCGCGTGCGGGGAGTATTCTCGCCGGCGCGGGCATCGAGGAAGCACTGCATCACGGACCGATGCGCGAAGTGGCACCCGGCTGGAAGCTCCGGGTATTGCTTGCGCAGGCCTTGTTCTCGCGTCCCGATGTGCTGTTGCTCGACGAACCCACTAACAATCTGGATATCAACTCGATTCGCTGGCTCGAAGACGAGCTCAACGACTACGACGCGACCATGGTCATCATCAGTCACGATCGGCACTTTCTGAACCAGGTTTGCACGCACATTGCCGATCTCGACTTCGGCGAACTCAGAATCTATCCGGGAAACTACGACGATTTCATGCTCGCATCGACCCAGGCGCGCGAGCGTGTCGCTGCGGCGAATGCC
>JAGRJB010000028.1 GCA_020442965.1 Pseudomonadales bacterium | reverse complement strand
TCGACTTCCCGATGTTCGAGTGGGACGCCGATGCCAAGCGTTGGAACGCCATGCATCATCCATTTACGTCGCCGCGCAACACCGATCCCGCAGCGCTCAGCAGCAGTCCCGGCGAGGCGCTCGCCAACGCGTACGATCTTGTCTTGAACGGCTCGGAAGTCGGCGGCGGTAGCGTTCGTATCCATCGCCAGGACATGCAATCGACGGTGTTCGAGCTGCTCGGGATCAGCGCCGACGAGGCACGCGCCAAGTTTGGGTTCCTGCTTGACGCGCTGAAATACGGTGCGCCACCGCATGGCGGCATCGCGTTCGGCCTGGATCGCCTGGTGATGTTGATGGCGGATGCGGACAGCATCCGCGATGTCATCGCCTTTCCGAAGACGCAAACGGCGGCTTGTCCACTCACGGACGCGCCGACGGACGTGACCGAGGCGCAGTTGAAAGAGCTGCATATCCGGGTACGCACGCCGCCGCCTGCGAGCTGATCGGCCAAGCGTCAGCAGCGATTGCGAACAGCCAATACCCATCTGATCTATGTCCACGGCCTGTGGCTGACAGGCCGAGAGTCGTTGTTCCTGCGCCGGCGGCTGACACAGGAGCACGGTTACGTCTGTCACGTGTTTCACTATCCGTCCGTCAGTGCCAGCATGAACGAAGTGACGGAACGCCTGCACCAGTTTGCGCACGAGCTCGCCGCCCGGACCCGCGTCGATCGATTGCATTTCCTGGGCCATAGCCTGGGCGGCCTGGTGTTACTTCGCTACCTGGAGCGGTACGCGGATCAGCCGCCCGGCCGCGTCGTGTTCCTCGGCACGCCCAGTGTGTGCAGCAAAGCGGCACAGAATCTGGCACGCATCGGCTGGATTGCACCCTTGATCGGGCGCCAGGTTGCCGAGGAGTTATTGTCGGCACGTGAGCCGCGCACCTGGCGGCAGCCGCGCGAGCTCGGCATCATCGCCGGTTCCAAACCGGTCGGGCTAGGCCGCCTGTTCGTGCGCTTCGATGGCGAGAGCGATGGCACGGTCGCCGTCGATGAGACCAGACTACCGGGCGCTACCGATCATCTCGTCATGCCCGTGAGTCACACCGGCATGCAGTTCTCGGCCCGCGTCGCGCGGCAGATCGGCGAGTTTCTGGAGCACGGGCGGTTCGGGCTCCGCTAGGCTTCCTAGTCCAGCAACCTGCGCAGCTTGTACACCAGATCGAGCGCCGCGCGGGGCGACAGTTCGTCGGCATTGACGCTCGCCAGCGCATCGCGCAGCTCTAACAACCGGGGGTCGGGCGGCGGCGGGGCAGGCGCTTCCAGCGGCAACTCCGTCTGCAGACCATTGACGGCCGGTCGGCCACGTTCGAGTGTCGCCAGGTACTCGCGCGCGGCGGCGATCACCTCGCGCGGCACGCCCGCGAGTTGTGCCACCGCCAGCCCGTAGCTGCGGCTCGCGGGGCCGGGTTTTACGGCGTGCAGGAATACGATACCGTCACGATGTTCGGTCGCGTCGAGATGCACGTTCGCGCAGCCGTCGACCTCGCCCGCGAGCGTGGTCAGCTCGAAGTAGTGCGTGGCAAACAGCGTGAATGCGCGATTCACGCGCGCGAGATGACGCGCGACGGCCCAGGCGAGCGACAAGCCATCGAACGTGCTCGTCCCGCGACCGATTTCGTCCATCAGGATCAGACTGTGCGCAGTGGCGTTGTGCAGAATGTTGGCGGCTTGCGTCATCTCCACCATGAAGGTCGAGCGGCCGCCGGCGAGATCGTCGCCCGCGCCGATGCGCGTGAAGACGCGATCGATCGGGCCCAGGGTGGCACTCTCAGCGGGCACGAAACTACCGATATGCGCCAGCACCGCGATCAGTGCGGTCTGGCGCATGTAGGTGGACTTGCCGCCCATGTTGGGCCCGGTGATGATCAACATGCGCCGTGCCGCATCGAGCGTGAGGTCGTTAGGGACGAACGGCTGGCGGTTGAAACTCTCGACGATGGGATGGCGGCCAGCCACGATCGTTATCTCGGGCTGCACGACGAGCCGCGGGCGTACCCAGTTCAATTCGACCGCTCGCTCGGCGAGCGTCGCTAACACGTCGACTGTGGCGAGCGCTTGCGCCGAATTCTGTAGCGGGCCGAGCCGATCGATCAACTGCGTCAGCAGCTCGTCGTACAGCTCGCGTTCGCGGGCCAGTGACTTCTCGCGGGCGCCCAGCACCTTGTCTTCGAAACTCTTGAGCTCCGGCGTAATGAAGCGCTCCGCAGACTTGACGGTCTGGCGACGTACGTAGTCATCGGGCGCTCGGTCCGCCTGCGAGCGGGCGATCTCGATAAAAAAACCCTGCACGCGGTTGTAGCCGAGCTTCAGGCTGGAAAGGCCAGTGCGTTCGCGCTCGCGCTGCTCGAGTTCAAGCAGGTAGTCGTCCGTGCGCGTCGCAATGCCGCGCAGCTCGTCGAGCGTCGCATCGTAGCCGTCGGCGATCACGCCGCCCTCGCGCACCAGCGCTGCCGGCTCGGCGGCGATCGAGCGTGTCAAAAGCTCGCAGACGTCGCGGTGCTCGCCGATCGCCGCGCGTTGCGCTGCTAACAACGGCACATCAGCGGCGGGTAGGGCGGCGCGGATTGCCGGCAACTGCGCCAGCGAATCTCGCAGGCCAACGAGATCCCGTGGCCGGGCGGAGCGCAGCGCGACGCGCGCTAGAATTCGTTCGATGTCGTTGATGGAACTGAGCGGAGCGCGCAGATCCTCGAAGCGCCGGCCGTCGGCGAAGGTTTCGATCGCATCGTAGCGCGCGTTCAGCACGGCTTGCTTCGTGACCGGTCGGTTGAGCGCGCGCCTGAGCGCTCGCGAGCCCATCGCCGTGACGCTCGTATCGAGCAACGCCAACAGCGTGGCATGCGCTTCGCTGCCGAGCGCGCTATCGAGCTCAAGGTTGCGGCGCGTCGTGGCATCGAGCAGCAAGGCGTCGCCGCGCTCCTCGACGTGCAGCCCTGCGATGTGCGGCAGTGCTGCCTTCTGGGTCTCACGCACGTATTGCAGCAAGGCTCCTGCGGCGGCGATCGCGAGCGGCAGCTCGTCTGCGCCAAAGCCCTTGAGATCGAGCGTGCCGAGTTGATCGGTCAGCAAGCGCGAGGCGCTGGCCAATTCGAAGTGCCAGGGAGGTCGGCTGCGCATCTCACCGCCCGTGAGCGCGGCGAGCGAACCGGCCTGCTCCTCTGACACTAACAGTTCGGCCGGCTTCAAACGTTCGAGCTCGCTCGCGAGCCCGGTGGCGCTCTCGGACTGCAGTACGGTAAATCGCCCCGCCGCGAGGTCGAGCCACGCGAGCCCGAAGCGCGCTACCGTGGCACCGCGCCTGGCGTCATCGCGCGCGCCGTCGGTGGGTCCCAGCAGGAGCGCCGCCAACAGCGTTTCACGTCGATCATCGAGCAACGCTTCGTCTGTGACCGTGCCAGGCGTGATGATTCGCACGACCTCGCGCTCCACCGGGCCCTTCGATTTGGCCGGGTCACCGATCTGCTCGCAGATCGCAACTGATTCGCCGCGGCGTACGAGGCGCGCGAGATAATTGTCGACACTATGAAAAGGCACACCGGCCATCGGAATTGGCTCGCCGGCCGACTGCCCCCGTGCGGTCAACGTGATATCCAGCAATTGAGCCGCGCGACGCGCGTCGTCGTAGAACAACTCGTAAAAGTCGCCCATGCGATAGAACAGCAGGGTGTCTGGGCAGCTCGCCTTGATGCGCAGGTACTGCTGCATCATCGGCGTGTGTTGCGAGAGGGCGAGATCGGCCATTGGCCGGTTAGCGTACGCGATCGTCCAACGCAATGCGCGCGACGTGAGCTGCCTCACGATGCGGCACTGGCGTCCGACCGCCACAACCCCTAGCCTTGCGGCCATGCACGATGATGCCGCACTCGCTGGACTCGCCGCACGGGTCGGAGAACGCCTGCGAGCGGGGGCGCTGCGCCTCGTAACGGCAGAGTCCTGCACGGGCGGCTGGATTGCCAAGGTGTGTACAGACATCGCGGGTAGCTCGGACTGGTTCGACTGCGGCTACGTGACGTATTCGGACGCGGCCAAGGTGCGCGATCTCGGTGTTCGCCAGGAGACACTCGACACGCAGGGAGCGGTCAGTTCGCCCACCGTGCAGGAGATGGCGGAGGGCGCATTGCGACTGACAGCGGCGGACATCGCCATCGCGGTCAGCGGAATCGCCGGGCCATCGGGAGCGGTGGCCGGCAAGCCGGTCGGCACCGTCTGGTTCGCAGTTGCAGTGCGACGTGGCGTCTCAATCGAATCAAACTGTCGCGTGAAATTCTTCAAGGGCGATCGCGAAGCGGTGCGCCGCAGGGCCGTGGAGTTCGCGCTCGGCTTGGTGCACACACTCAAGTCGTAGTCGGCGCCCTGTATATACAGTAGTGAGGAATCTCGGCTCCTGTATAGGTTGCGGACAACCTGCGAAATCTCTGTGAATACCCCATTTTTCGGCACATCTAGGCAGGCCGTTGTGAAATAATTCGCGCAGCTTTTATAGGGGTAAGCTGGCAATGGACGAAAACCGCAAGAAGGCACTGGTCGCCGCGCTGGGTCAGATCGAAAAGCAATTCGGTAAGGGCTCGGTCATGCGCCTTGGCGATGCGGCCGCGAGCTACGACGTGGAAGCCGTGTCCACCGGTTCGCTCGGTCTCGACATTGCACTCGGGATCGGCGGCTTGCCGCGCGGTCGAGTCGTTGAAATTTACGGTCCAGAGTCATCGGGCAAAACCACGCTCACGTTGCAGGTCGTGGCAGAAATTCAAAAACTCGGTGGCACAGCCGCGTTCGTCGACGCTGAGCACGCGCTCGATCCGTCCTATGCCGAGAAACTCGGGGTCAAGGTCGACGATCTGCTCGTTTCGCAGCCCGATACCGGCGAGCA
>JAGRJB010000652.1 GCA_020442965.1 Pseudomonadales bacterium | reverse complement strand
TTCCGCTGACGACCTGCCATGGCGCTCGAGAAAGCGCTGCATCTCAGCCGCATTGGCGGCGAGATCATCACTCTTGCGCAGCACGGCCAGCATTTCCTCTTGCGTATGGCAGCCGCCACAGTACTTGGCGAACAACGCATCGCTTGCGACCGGCGTCGAGGTCGGTGTCGGCTCCGCCTGCGCAACCGCGCCAGGGCTCACGAGCCAGGCGAATGCCGCCGCCGCACACAAGCACAGTGTAGTTAGAACAATGGAGACGCGCGTGACGATCGTATGATGCATGATTTCACCCCATATTGAATCTTTCAGTACAAATCTGTGCCGCTGGCACACCCACTTCGAGCAGCTCGTCCTCAAGCAAGTCCATCATTTGCGCTGGACCACACACGAAATACTGGAAGCGCTTGTATTGTTTCGGCAAATGCCGACGTAGCAGCTCAGTGGTCACCAGGCCTTGCTCGCCGCGCCAGTCCGGCGGCGGCGACTCGTACACCAGCACGATACGCAAGTTCAGCTCCGACTGCAGCGCCGTGAGTTCGTCACGAAATACCATGCGTTCGGGTCGATTAGCTGCGTAGATCAACACGACGGGCCGCACGTCGTCGCGGTCGCGCATCGTGCGCAGGATCGACAACATGGGCGTGATACCTATGCCGCCCGCGATCAGGACGAAACCCTGCCCCGGGAAGCGATCGGGAGTCAGCGCGCCGTAAGGGCCATCGAGCCAGACCCGTGCGCCCGCGTGAAGCTGCGGCACGACGTTGCCGGACCAATCGCCGAACGCCTTGATCGCGAGCTCGATATGGTGCGCCTCGTCGGGTTCGGCCGACGATGCGATCGTGATGGGATGCTGCTGAGCTGTCAGCGGGCGAGCTCCGGTCGCCAGCCATACGAACTGTCCCGGCTGGAATCGTAGCCCGGGATGATCAACCGGCCGAACGACCAAGCTGCGTGTGTCACCGCCAACGTCCGTATTGCTAACTACTTCCCATGGAAGCCGCGCGAGCCGCAGTGGCCGGATGATGCGATAACGCAGCAGCAAAGCGACGAATGCCAGGGCATAGACGATCAGGATCACCCTGAGCGCTGTCCGGCTCGCATAGTGACCGACGGCGAGAATATGGACCAGGGCGGAGCCCCCGACCAGCAGCGCCGCGCTGGCATGAACCCATTGCCAGGTCTCATAGCGCAATCGCAGTCGACTGCGACCGGCAGACGTCACGCCGAGTATCAGCAACGCCCAGAATGCGAGTGCGCCGCTACGTGCGGCGACGCCGCCCGCGAACGGATTGAACATCGACGCCGAGGCTGCGTGCGGCAGCAGCAGCAGTACGTGCAGCAGCAGAAAGAGCATGCCTGCCACGCCCATCTGGGCGTGAAACTGCAGCAGTGAATCGGTGCCGAAAGGTTCTGAGGCCGCTCGCAGCCGCGAAACCAGCGCGAACTCGAACGCAATGATTGCATAGGCAATGAAGCCACCGGCGACCGCGAACTCCAGCGACCAGGGACGCGCTGCCGCGATCGGATCGCCCAGCATTGCCAGGGCCAGCGGCAGCAGCACCAGCAGCACATAAACGCTGAACCAGACTATGCCGCGGAAAAGCAGTCCCATTCGATGTCAACGCGTCGTGCGCGCCTCGTCATCCAGCAGATACAGAAACGACAGGGCCACGTAGCGCAGGTCGTAGTCCAGCGTCGTGCTCCCCAGCGTCAGAAAGGTCGGGATCGTGGCGGGGCCAACGCCATCGATCGCGAAATCATCGGCATCGTAACGCTCCACCAGCAGTTCTGCCCGCACCGTCACGCGCCGATTGTAAGGGTAGTCCAGTCGTGCACTGAGACTGCGCGTCCTGTGAGTGATAGTTGGAAATTCGGCGTTCGGCAGGATGCCACGGTCCGTCGCGATCTCACCCTGCGCAAGCGAGTACGAATAGTCGAGCGCGAATGCTGCACGCCCACCGATGTCGTCCAGGCGAAACCCCGTACCGGCGGTTCTGGAACTATCGTCGGTTGTCGCAGACCAATCGGTCATCGCAAAGGCCTGACTGCCGAGCTGACGCGCGGTGCGCCTGTCCCAGCTATAGTGTGCGCTCATCGTCACCCGCGAGCCGATCGACTTGTGGGACGCAAGTGTCGCCCTGCGATCGCGGCTGCTGGCAAGACCGAGACGCGAGTTGATGTAATCGTTGCTGGCATACTCGCCGCTCAGCAGGACACTCCAATCCGAAGCCGGCACGACTGCCAGACTGAACTCTGCATACTGGCGTTCGCGGTCCGCGAGATCATACTTACGCAACAACGGATTCTGACCGGCGCCCAGCCCTGCTCCTGCGTTCACCCGACCTAGCTCGCGCACGCCGCTGCCGACCTCGAGCTCGGTCCGCAGCCATGACCTGGGCGCGTAGGCGAGTCGTCCCCAGCCGCTGCGTTCGCGTGTACTCACTACCTCGCGTTGCTGGCTCTCGGCGGATTCGTATTGCCAGCCGCCTGACAGCGTCAGGCGCTGCCCTACCGGCACGAATGTCAGCAGCTTGCGCAGATCGTAGTCGATCCCTGCGGTCACACGCTGCCGCACGAAGTCATAGGGCGCGTTGAGCACTGCGGGTGCCACGAAGCTGTCGCCTTCGACTCGCTCGAACCAAGCGTGCGGCCTGCGGTCGTTGCGTTCATCGCGCCGCGCATCGAATGTCACGCGCGCGCCGCGCCACGCTCGGCCGAGGACGCGCAGGTCCGAATGGAAACGGACACTGACATGGGATGTTGCGACCGATGCGTCCTGTAATTCGGGTGGCGAGCCGAGAGCGAGGGCAGAATTGGTGGTATAGGGCAGCGGCTGCGAATCCTGCTGCGACTCGCCATAGGCGGCATTGATCGATAGTCGACCGGAAACGCCCATGCGGTGTGTCCAGGTGCCCTGCAGTTGGTGCAGCGAGTTGTCGGGCGCCAGAGCCAACTGTCCGACGTCGGCGCCCGGCACCACGGCCGTGAACGGATTCTCCCAGCTGAGCATTGCGACCTTGTTAGTGTACAACGAGCCAAGATAGCGCAACTGCCCGCCACCAAGGGCGCCGTCGAACGACAGAGTTGCGATAACGGTGTCAGTGCGATCATCGATCGGCCGCCGCAGCTGCGCCCCCAGATTGACGAACGCTGCCGTGATGTCTTCACGACCGTTGCGCGCATCGCGTCGGTAGTCGAGTGCCAGGCCCACACGCGGCGATGGGTGCCATTGACTGCTCGCCTGCAGAATCGCGCGGTCGAAGCTGAGTTGCACCGCGCGTGCGCTCGTATCGAGCTGCGACATGCCAGTGGTCGCGCCCGCGCGCACCCAGTCCGACGGCAAGATGTTCGTCTGTCCAAAAGTGCGAAACGGCGTGCGTGCGTTGGCGGACAGGTAGCGCGGCAACGCCCGGTACTCCAACCCCA
>JAGRJB010000651.1 GCA_020442965.1 Pseudomonadales bacterium | reverse complement strand
CTGTCAGATGCCCGAACTCGACGGCCTCGAAGCTACTCGGCAGGTGCGCCGGCACGAGCAATCGATCGGCCAGCATGTGCCGATCGTGGCATTGACGGCGAACGCCATGGCCGGGGACCGGGAAATGTGCCTCGCGGCTGGCATGGATGACTTCTTGAGTAAGCCGTTTCAGCTACCCGAGCTGGTACAAATTCTCGAACGCTGGTGTCAGAGCCCGGTCGGCGCGCACCACAGTCAAGCGTCGAACGGGTGACGCAGCACAATCGTCTGCTCACGATCCGGTCCCGTCGAGATCACGTCGAGCGGCACACCGGCCAGCTGTTCGAGTCGGTTGAGGTAGCTACGAGCGTTCGGCGGCAAGTCATCGAGAGCGGTAATTCCAAGCGTCGACTCTTCCCAGCCTGGCAATTCCTCATAGACGGGTTCGACGCTCGCGAAGCCGTCGGTCGTTAGTGGCGGCTCGGTGTGCGTCACGCCGTTCCAACGGTAACCGACGCAGACCCTCAGGCTATCTAGGCCGTCTAATACATCGAGCTTGGTCACACACAGGCCCGATACGCTCGAATGCACGATCGAACGCCTGAGCGCAACCGCATCGAACCATCCGCAACGACGCGCTCTTCCGGTCACGGCACCGAATTCGTGCCCCACCTTCGAGAGATGCGCACCGTACTCGTCAAAAAGCTCGGTCGGAAAGGGCCCGGCGCCGACACGAGTCGTGTAGGCCTTGACGATACCTAACACATAGTCGAATGCGCGTGGCCCAATACCAGTACCGGTACCGGCATAACCCGCGGTCGTGTTGGATGAGGTAACAAAGGGATAGGTCCCCAGGTCGACATCCAGTAGCGCACCCTGCGCTCCTTCGAACATCACGTTGGCGCCTGCCGCACGCAGGCGCGCCAACTCGCCGCTTACATCCATCACGAGCGGCTGCAAGCGTTCCGCCAACGCCAAATGTTCGTCGAGCGTCTGCTGGAAGTCGACCGCCGGCTGCTTGAAGTATTGTTGCAATATAAAGTTATGGTAGTCGAGCATCTCGCCGAGGCGCGCTGCAAACTTCTTGCGCTGGAAGAGATCCGCGACACGCACGGCCCGCCTGGCCACTTTGT
>JAGRJB010000650.1 GCA_020442965.1 Pseudomonadales bacterium | reverse complement strand
CTTTTTGTCGACATCGATCCCGCGAGCTTCAATATTTCGCCGGCCTGCGTGCGCGCGTTTATCGATGCGCAGTGCGAGCGGCGTGGGCAAGATCTGGTGCATCGCGGCAGCGGTGCGCGTGTGTGCGCTCTCATGCCAGTGCACCTCTATGGACAGGTCGCCGACATGACTGCGCTAATGGCAATCGCGGCGGCGCACGACTTGCGCGTCATCGAGGATGCCGCGCAGGCGATCGGCGCAGCGGATTCCGCAGACCGCCGCGCGTGTGGTTTTGGCGATATTGGTTGTCTGTCGTTCTTTCCAACCAAGAACCTCGGCGCATTTGGCGATGCGGGCATGTGTACGGCTAACGATCCAGCTCTGGCCGAACGCTTGCGGGTGTTGCGGGTGCACGGCGGTAAGCCCAAGTATTACCACAAGCTGATTGGCGGCAATTTTCGACTCGATGAGCTACAGGCAGCGGTGCTCGGCGTCAAGCTGCCGCACCTCGATGCATGGACGGCGGGCCGGCAGCGCAACGCCGGCTTCTATGATGCGGCGTTTCAGCGTGCGGGACTGCAAGCGCGCGTGCAAACGCCGCTGGTGGTGACGCCCGGCGCGCGGCACATTTACAATCAGTACTGCATTCGCACGCCCAGGCGCGACGAGTTGCGACAGTTCCTCGCGGAGCGCGATATCGGTACCGAGGTCTACTACCCGGTGCCGCTGCATATGCAAGAGTGCTTTCAATACCTGGGCCATACAGCGGCGGACTTTCCGGAGTCTGCTCGCGCCGCGCAAGAGACTTTGGCGTTGCCCATTTTCCCCGAGCTCGCGGAACAGCAACTGCAGTACGTGGTCGATGCCATCGCCGCGTTTCACTCATGACAATCGACAGGTCAATGGCGAGCATCGTATTGCAGTGCCTGAGCATGGCGCGACCGCAGGCATGTCCGCCGTGAAACGTGGTAGCGAGACGAACGCATGGCGAGCGCTGGCTGCGCGGGCGGAGGAAACGCGACGCGTCACGCTGCGCGGCCTGTTCGACGCCGACGCCGAGAGAGCACGCAAATTCACGGTTGCTGCAGCGGGTCTGTGCGCCGATTTCTCGCGCCAACGACTGGATCGCGATGTCGTGGGTCTGCTGACAGGACTTGCCGATGACGTTGACCTGCGCGGGCGGATGGATGCCATGTGGCGCGGTGACAAGATAAACCTCACAGAAGATCGCGCGGTGTTGCACACGGCGCTGCGAATTGCACCGGGCTCGACCGATGGCCCAGGTGGCCCCGCTATTGCGCATGAAGTACTTGTCGAGCGCGAGCACATGCTCCGCTTTGCGGCTGCCGTTCGCGACGGTGCGATCCGTGGCAGCACGGGCGAGCAGATTCAGTTAGTCGTAAATATCGGTATCGGTGGCTCCGATCTGGGTCCTGTCATGGCGACGCAGGCGCTGAGGCCGTACGCTCGAGGCGGGCCGCGTGTTGCGTTCGTGTCGAATGTGGACGGGACAGATCTTGCCGAAGTGTTGGTAACCGCAGACCCGGCCCGAACGCTCTTTATCGTCGCGTCGAAATCATTCGCGACGCAGGAGACCTTCGCCAATTCGCGCAGCGCCCGCGCCTGGCTCGTTGGCAAGTTGGGCGAGGCGGCGGTCCCGCAGCACTTTGCGGCCGTGTCCACGAACGCCAAGGCGATGGATGAGTTCGGCGTCAACCCCC
>JAGRJB010000649.1 GCA_020442965.1 Pseudomonadales bacterium | reverse complement strand
TTGCTGGTGAAACTCGACGCGCCGGCGCTGCGCGCGTCCGTCGATCAGGTGGATTCCGCGCTTGCGGCGCAACGCCGCACAGTAATGGAGGCCGAGCGCAATTTCGCGCGCCTCGCCGAGCTCCGGCAGCGCGGTCTGACAACGCTGCAGGACTACGACCAGGCGAAGTTCGAGCGCGACCAGGCGCTTGCCGAGATCCGCCGCCTCGGCGCGACGCGGCGTGAAGCGGTCGCCCGGCTCGCTGAATCCACTATCGTTGCGCCGGTGTCCGGCGTCATGCTCTCGCGGTCGGTCGATCCGGGGCAGGTCGTTAGCGTGCAGACCGTGATCTACGAACTGGCGCCGCTCGCCGATGTTGAAATCGAAACCGAGGTGGACGAACGCTACTTGCCCGAAGTGCAGCCTGGCCTGAGCGCCGACGTGTTGATCGCCGGTCGTGACGAGCCACTCGGCGCCACGGTGTACTACGTAGCCGCGAAGGTCGACCCACGGTCCGGCGGTGCCAAAGTACGCCTCAAGCTCGACCAATCGGTCGCTACGCTGCGCGCTGGCGTCACCGCGGATGTCAACATCATCATCGAACGCTTGCCGAATGCGATCACCGTGCCGCGCAGTGCGCTGCTCGGCCGCGACGAGCGCGCTCGAGCCATGTTGGTGCGCGGCGGCAGAGTCACGGAGCAGCCGGTCGAGTTTCTCGAGTGGCCGAGCGATCGCGTCATCGTTACCAGTGGCCTCTCCGCTGGTGACCAGATCCTGGCGCAGCCACGACCGGAGCTGCTCGGCCAGCGGGTATCGGCTAACAGCGAACCGGAGCGCGCCGTGGCGAACCGCGAGCGCAGCGGCGGACTTCGCAGTCTGTAGCGCGGGCTTTGCATGCAATACGCCATCAAAGTAGCTCTGCGCTATCTCACCTCGAACCGTCTGCAATCGGCCCTGCTGATCGGTGGCGTCGCTATTGCGGTAACTGTATTCACCTTCAACGCAGCGCTGATCAACGGTCTGGCGGAGTTCCAGATCCAGCGCGTCGTCGGTTCCACGGCGCACGTCATCCTCGAGCCCGAGCGGCGTCTGCCGGCCGTGGCCGAC
>JAGRJB010000648.1 GCA_020442965.1 Pseudomonadales bacterium | reverse complement strand
CGCCACCTGCGACGGATTCTTCTTCCGCGGTCACCGCGTCGCCGTGATTGGCGGCGGCAACACCGCAGTCGAAGAAGCGCTCTATTTGTCGAATATCGCTGCGCACGTCACGCTCGTGCATCGGCGTGACAAACTGCGTGCCGAGGCGATTCTGCAAGACCGGCTGTTCGCGCTGCAAGCAGCAGGCAAGGTCGATATTCTTTGGAACCACACCGTCGAGGAAATCCTCGGCGACGGCCAGGGCGTCACTGGCGTGCGCGTGAGCGCGGTCGCGGACGGCGCCAAGCGCGATATCGACGTGACTGGCGCGTTCATTGCGATCGGCCACTCACCCAACACCAGTATTTTCGCCGGCCAGCTTGCAATGAAGAACGGCTACATCACCGTCAAGAGCGGCACCGACGGTGGCGCTACTGCCACCAGTCTTGCTGGCGTGTTCGCCGCTGGCGACGTCGCGGATCACGTGTATCGTCAGGCGATCACGTCGGCAGGCTCGGGCTGTATGGCGGCGCTCGATGCCGACAAGTATCTCGAGGCGCTCGAGGCGCACGCCTGATCACGGCGTCGCGCTTCCTACTCCATGCACGCAGCGGTACATTCCAGCATCGGCGAACTAGACCGGGCAGCTTGGAACAGACTCGATCAGACTAACAATCCGTTCCTGCGCCACGAATTCCTGCTGGCGTTGGAATCGGAACATTGCATCGGCCGCGGGACTGGTTGGACGCCGGCAATCCTTGCATTGCATGATCATCACGGTCTCGCCGCAGCCGCACCGGCCTATATCAAGGCCCACTCGTACGGCGAATTCGTGTTCGATTTCGCCTGGGCACAAGCCTACTCGCGACTTGGCCTCGACTATTACCCGAAACTGGTCGTGGGCGTGCCGTTCACGCCGGCAAGCGGACCGCGACTGTTGTTACGCGACCCGGCCGATGCGGTGCTGCGCGGCCGATTGATCGACGAGTTGCAACACGCCGCCCAAGAGCATGGCTGGTCGTCGATTCACGCGCTGTTCGCCGCTGCAGTGGATAACGTAGCGCTGCGCGTGGCCGGCTGGCTCGCGCGTCGCGACGTACAATTCCATTGGCATAATCGCGGCTACACATCCTTCGACGACTACCTCGGCACATTCACCGCCGACAAGCGCAAGAAAGCCAAGCGCGAGCGTCGCCGCGTGCAGGAAAGCGGCGTCGAATTCCTGACGGTCAGCGGCCCCGCGATCGACCGCGACGTGCTCGATGCGGTCTACGCGCTGCACCGGCACACGTTCCTACGTCACGGTCACGAGCCGTACCTCACCCGCAATTTCTTTCGCGTGATCCCGGCACTGCTCGGCGAACAATTCATGCTCAAGCTCGCAATGCAGGGTGGCGAACTGGTCGCGGCTGCAGTGTTCTTCTGGCACGACGACGCACTGTTCGGCCGCTACTGGGGAGCGGCGGACGAGTTTCACAGCCTGCACTTCGAGGCCTGCTATCACCAGGGCATCGAATTCTGCATCGATCGCGGCATTCGTCACTTTGAGCCGGGTACACAGGGCGAGCACAAGATCAGTCGGGGCTTTGAGCCAACCATCACTCGGTCAGCACATTGGATCGCGGATTCCCGGTTCCGCGACGCGATCGCTGATTATCTGCAACGCGAGGGCAGCCATGTCGATGAGTACGCGTCGGCCGTCCGCGCGCACGTGCCCTATCGAGACATCCGTAGCGACGCGCGCGGCCTGGCACCGAATGGCACGTCGATCATGCCTAATAAGTGACAAGCGTGGCCCGCGCGAAGTCTGTCACATGGCTTGCACCGGACGATCGCACGTACTGGTTTCCGCCGATCGAGCAAGCGCTCGACGAACCGAATGGACTGCTGGCTGCGGGTGGCGATCTCGCGCCTGGACGACTGCTGGCGGCGTATCGGCGCGGTATCTTTCCGTGGTATTCGCCCGGGCAACCTATTCTGTGGTGGTCACCCGATCCACGCGAGGTGCTGAAACCGGCGAACTTTCATCGCAATCGCAGTCTCGTGAAAGCGATCCGTTCGCGCAATCTAGTGATCACCTTCGATCAAGCGTTCGAGCAGGTGATCGATGCCTGTGCCGCGCCGCGACGCTACAGCAGTGGGACCTGGATTACGCAGGCGATGCGCGACGCGTACGTCGAGCTGCACCGTCTCGGCGCCGCACACAGCGTCGAAACCTGGTGCGACGGTCGGCTCATTGGCGGCGTGTATGGCGTGTCGCAGGGCAAGATCTTCTTCGGTGAGTCGATGTTCAGTCACGAAGCGAACGGCTCGAAGGCCGCGCTCGCAGCGCTCGCCGAACGTGCCGAGAACTCCGGCTGCGCACTGATCGATTGTCAGTTCGCCTCGCCGCACCTGCGGCGTCTCGGCAGTATCGCCCTGCCGCGCGCGGATTTCCGGCGGCTGCTCGAAACGTTGGTGGTGGCGCCCACGGCCCCGACTTTTGCACAAAGTGCGGCAATTGCGTTCTCGTAGTGGCTTGCAGCCGCATTTTCATGCAGAATCCGCGACCTTTCCTGCAGGTCACGGGTAGCGGATGTCGAAAGAAGACGCATTACAGATGGAGGGCGAGGTCGTCGAGACACTCCCCAACACTACGTTCAGAGTCAAGCTGAAGACCGGCCACGTGGTCACGGCTCACATCTCTGGCAAGATGCGCAAGCATTACATCCGCATTCTGACGGGCGACCAGGTCACCGTCGAGATGACACCCTACGATCTCACCAAGGGCCGCATCGTCTACCGCGGCCGCTGAGGGCCGCGCGCCAGCTCGCGCCGGCTAACTCGCATCCGTTGCGAGTTCCTTTGGTTCTGGCGCCGGCTCGCACTCCAGCTCGAGCGATTGCCCATCGGCGGCCAAACGCACACGCACGTTGCCACCGTTCGCCAGCTTGCCGAACAGCAACTCCTC
>JAGRJB010000002.1 GCA_020442965.1 Pseudomonadales bacterium | reverse complement strand
CTGTCGATCGAGGCCGCGATCGAGGCCGAAGCGCAGGCGCAGGCCATCTGCATGCAGACTGGCGACTTCAAGCGTGCCTACCAAGCGTTCGCGTCCAAGCAGACGCCGAAGTTTGAGGGCAACTAACATGACGCTGCTCTCATCCGGTGCACTCGACTGGCCATTCTTTGACGCCAGCCACGGCGCGCTCGCCGAGCGAGCGGAGCGTTGGGCCGAGGCAAGATTGGCGCACGGTCCCCATCCAGAAACCCGCGGGGCTGTCGACGCGCGTTGCCGAGAATTGGTTAGGATGCTGGGAGCCGACGGGCTCGCCGCTTACGGCGTCGTCGGCGAGCACGGCGGAGCGGTGCCGGGCTTTGATGTGCGTTCGATCGCGTTGTTGCGCGAGACGTTGGCCTGGCACGATGGGCTCGCCGATTTTGCTTTTGCCATGCAGGGCCTGGGCAGCGGGGCCATTTCACTCGGCGGTAGTGAATCTCTGCGTCAGCACTACCTACCTCGCGTGGCCCGCGGCGAGGCCATCGCGGCGTTCGCACTCTCAGAGCAGGATGCCGGCTCCGATGTTGCGGCACTACAATGCGCGGCGCGGCGAGACGGCGATTGCTACGTATTGGATGGCCAGAAGACGTGGATCTCGAATGGGGGAATCGCGGACTTCTACTGTGTGTTTGCGCGCACCAGTCCCGCGCAAGTGAGGCCGGATGGCACGGTGGCCGCGCGCGGCATCAGCGCCTTTGTCGTCGATGCCGACACACCCGGTTTCAAGATCCGCGAGCGTATCAACGTGATCGCGCCGCATCCCCTCGCCACACTGGCATTTGAGGACTGCCGAGTGCCCGCCGGGCAGCGCCTGGGCGAAGAGGGTGAGGGATTCAAACTCGCGATGCGTACGCTCGACGTGTTCCGGACCTCGGTGGCCGCAGCCGCGCTGGGCTTCGCGCAGCGCGCGCTGGATGAAGCGACCTCTTATGCGCAAAGTCGGCGCATGTTTGGTCAATCGTTGGCCGACTTCCAGCTCACGCAAGCGGCGCTCGCGGAAATGGCCACGGCGATCGATGCGGCGCGGCTACTCACCTATCGCGCCGCGTGGCTGCGAGATCGCGGTGCGCGGGTCACCAAAGAAGCAGCGATGGCTAAGCTCACCGCAACCGAGTCAGCGCAGGCGGTCATCGATCGTGCCCTGCAGATGTTCGGCGGGCGCGGCGTCGTCCAAGGGGAAGTCATCGAGCGCCTTTATCGGGAAATCCGCGCGCTCAGAATCTATGAGGGCGCGACCGAGGTGCAGAAGATCATCATCGGCCGAGCGGTACTTGAGGAGCGATGCGCATGAGTGAACAGCAGACGGATGCGACTGGTGACTGGACGGTTTTGCTGCCGGCCAGTTGGCCAAGGCCGAGCGGCTACAGCAATGGCATCGCAGCACGTGGACGGCAGATATTCCTGGCGGGGCAGATCGGCTGGGATAGCGCGGGCCGGTTTCACAGCTCGCAGCTTGCCAAGCAAGTGAAGCAGGCACTCGAGAACATCGTGATCCTGTTGGCCGAGGCCGGAGCTGGTCCGGAGCATCTCGTGCGGCTGACTTGGTATATAACAAGTCGTGCTGAGTATCTGCATGAGATCCGTGAGATCGGTGCCGTCTATCGGGAGGTGTTGGGCAAGAACTTTCCGGTCATGTCGGTCGTGCAAGTGGCGGGGCTGGTCGAGGAGCTGGCGAAGGTCGAGATCGAAGCGACCGCGGTCGTGCCGGACTAGGCTGGAGCACGGCGACGATGTGGCGCCCGCCCGAGCGGATCAAGCACGCTGCGCACCCTGGGCGATGGCCGAGTGCGACCGAAGCGCAGACCTCACGCCTATTCTCGCCAGTCAAAGTTGGCCCGATCACGCTCGCTGAGCGCACCTGGGTACCGGCGATGGTGCCGTGGCGTGCGACCGACGAAGGCTTTGTGACGGATGATGTACTGCAATGGTATGAGCGCTTCGCGCGCGGCCAGCCGGGCGTCATTGTCGTCGAGGCGACGGGTATTCGCGATGTCCGGAGTGGCCCGCTGCTGCGTGCCGGCCATGAACGGTTCCTGCCGGGATTGCGCGAGATCGTCTCGGTTGTCAGGCGTGCAAGCGGCGGCCGCACGAGAATACTGATTCAACTGATCGACTTTCTGGCGATCCGACGACGACCGGTGCCCGAGAAATTCTTCGCGCAATTTCTGCAGATCGTCCCTCGGCATCTCGACGCCTACGTAGCTGCAACGGGTGCCGCGGTCACTCCCGGCCCGGCAGCAGTGCGCGAGTGGCTCGCGGCACTCACGCGCGATCAGCTGGAGCTTGTGCTAACGACGCGGGAACTGGAAGCGCTTGATGTCGGCGCGCGCGAACGTGTTACAGACACCCATTTGCCGCACATTGCGGCTCTACCGCAAACCTTGCCACGAGATTTCGCTCGGGCAGCGCATTTGGCACGCAACGCGGGCTTCGATGGCATCGAATTGCATTTTGCGCATGCCTATACGATGGCCTCATTGTTGTCGCCGCTCAACGCTCGCGTTGACGGCTACGGCGGCACGCGCGAGAACCGGGCGCGCCTGCCGTTAGAGGTGTATCGGGCCGTGCGAGCGGCCGTCGATACCGATTGCGCGGTGGGTTGTCGCATGCTGGCCGAGGAATGTATCGCTGA
Organism: Pseudomonadales bacterium; assembly: GCA_020442965.1. GTDB lineage: Bacteria > Pseudomonadota > Gammaproteobacteria > Steroidobacterales > Steroidobacteraceae > CADEED01. The sequence continues at coordinate 2,894 of JAGRJB010000002.1, read as the reverse complement.
CGGTGGCACGATCGATGACGCGGCCTACTTCGCGCGGGAGTTTGCGAGCGCAGGATTCGACTTTCTGTCGCTGTCGCGCGGCGGCAAGTTCGACGACGCGCTGCAACCGAAAGTCGGTCAGGCAGCCTATCCTTACACCGGCCGCAGCGGCTATGAGTGCATGCCGTCCTATTACTCGGATGCGCAGGGCCCCTTCGGGCGGAATGTTGCCGCGGCCGCGACGATTCGCGCCACCGTCCGCGAGGCCGGGTACGCCACACCCATCGTCACGGCGGGTGGTGTACACAACTTCGAACAGGCGGAGAAGCTGCTGCGCGACAATGTCACCGACATCGTCGGCGTTGCGCGCCAGGCACTCGCCGATCCCGACTGGTTTCGCAAGATTCGGACGGGTCACGGCGAGGCGGTGCGTCTTTGCATTTATACTAACTATTGTGAAGCACTCGATCAGCGCCACCGACAGGTTACCTGCGAGCTATGGGATCGCGTCGATCTTGATGCGCCAGGCGTGCGACGCTCGATCGATCGCAAGCGCCGCCTGGTCGCGCCGGATTGGAAGTCTGCGCCATGAAGAACCGCCGTGACGCAATCATTGAGCTGGAACGTCGGCGGCGCGTGGCGGTATTGCGCCTGGCCTCGGCGCCGGTCAATGTGCTGCATTGCAAACTCCGACGAGCCTTGCTTGATACGCTGGATAACCTCGCGAGTGACTCCTCTATCGATGCGATGGTGCTGACGGGCAGCGCGCGTGCGTTCTCTGCAGGCGCAGACCTCCGCGAGTTTGGCTCCACAGCAGCGACGGTTGCCCCGACGCTGCGTGATGTGATCGAGGCGATCGACGATTGCGTAAAGCCGGTGGTTGCCGCGATCGCCGGCACCTGTATGGGTGGCGGTCTTGAACTCGCGTTGGCTTGTCATGCGCGCGTTGCCAGCGTGGATGCGCGGCTGGCACTACCGGAGGTGAAGTTTGGCCTGCTCCCCGGCGCTGGCGGAACGCAGCGGTTGCCCCGCTTGTTGGGCCTGGAGCGTGCCTTGCGAGTGATCGGGACTGGTGAAACGTTTGCGGCGACCGATCCGATCTGGTCCGGTCTGTTCGCGATCGATGTTGCGGCCGATGTCATAGCCGCAGCGGTTGCGCTTGCAGAACGGTTGGTAGTGGATAGGCGGCGCATCACGCGCAGTCGCGACTGCCCAATGACCGACGGCAACGCACAAGCTGTGCTGGCGCTCGCACGCAAGAGCCTGGGGTCGCAGGCCGAGAGTCAGGCGGCAGCGCACAAGATCCTCGATGCATTGCATGCTGCCTGTTCGTTGCCGTTTGAGCGTGGCCTCGAGGTGGAGCGCGAGCTCTCTGTGTCATTGCAAGCGGCGCCCGGTTCGCGTGCCCTACGGCATGTCTTCTTCGCGGAGCGGCAGGCGGCGCGAGTCGCTGATCTGCCAGCAGATACGACAGAGCGAGCAATCACCCAGGCAGCCGTGATTGGTGCCGGCACGATGGGCGGTGGCATCGCGCTTGCGTTGGCAAGTGCCGGTATAGCGGTGCAGTTATACGATCGGGACGTCGCAGCCGTTGATCGCGGCATGGGAACGATCCGCAAATTGCTCGATGGCAGCGTCAAGCGAGGCAAGCTGACGCAGGTTGTCGCTGACGAGCGTTACGCTCGTATCTGCCCTGTTGGCGATCTGCCGCTACTTGCGCATACCGATCTCGTGATCGAGGCGGCGTTCGAAGATCTCAACGTCAAGCGCGAAATCTTCGTGGCGCTCGATCAATTGGTGCGACCAGGGGCGATTCTGGCCACTAACACCTCGTCGCTCGATGTCAATATTCTCGCCGGGTTTACGTCGCGACCACAGGACGTTCTGGGATTGCATTTCTTCAGCCCCGCGCACGTCATGCGTCTCATGGAAGTCGTGCGGGGGCGCGCCACGAGTCCCGACGTGATCGCGACAGCGTTGGGACTCGCCAAGCGGCTCGGCAAGATTGCCGTGGTCGCCGGAGTGTGCGATGGCTTCATCGGTAACCGAATGCTCGACCGTTACATGCGGCAGGCGATGTATCTGCTGGAAGAAGGGGCGTTACCACAGCAGGTAGACGAGGCACTGGAGCGCTTCGGTATGGCGATGGGTCCGTTCCGGGTAGCCGATCTGGCGGGACTCGACGTCAGCCGCGCCATTCGGCGCAAGCGCGAGGCGGCGCAGCCGAAGCTCAGGCCCTTACCCATCGCCGACCAATTATGCGAGCTTGGCCACTTTGGACAAAAGACCGGCAAAGGCTTCTATCGTTATGCGCCCGGGGCGCGGCAACCGATTGAGGACGCGGACACGACAGCGCTGATCAGGGACTATCGACGCGCCCAGAATTTGTCTGCCAGAGCGATACCGATGGCGGAGATTGTCGATCGCTGCGTGCTGGCCCTCGTGAACGAGGGTGCGCGGCTCCTCGATGAGGGCATTGCTGCACGCGCGTCGGATATCGACGTCGTCTACCTGAACGGCTACGGATTTCCGCGCCATCACGGTGGTCCGATGTTCTACGCCGAAGCACGGGGCTACTACAACGTTGTGCGAGCGATGCGACGCTTCGCGCGCAACGCGCTCGCCGACTCGCAGTTCTGGCAACCAGCGCCGCGCCTCGAGCGCTGGCTGTTGGAGGGCGCAGTGACGTGAGAGAAGCGGTCATCGTTTCCTATGCGCGCACAGGCCTCGCGAGTTCGTGGCGAGGTGCTTTGAATTTGAGCCACGGGGCGAGCGTTGGCGCTCACGTCGTGCGCGCGGCCACCGAGCGCGCCGGCATCGAACCGGGCCTCGTCGAAGACGTCGTGATGGGCTGCGCGCTATCTGAGGGCACGACTGGCCGCGGCCTCGCACGAGCCATTGCCCTGCGCGCTGGT
>JAGRJB010000647.1 GCA_020442965.1 Pseudomonadales bacterium | reverse complement strand
CGGCGATGACCTCGCGCGAGACCAGGGAATAGCGCATGCCGGGCGAGCCCATCGATATGCCGTCGGAGACGGTGATGGTGTTGAACAACACACCTTTGCCGCCGGCACCATCGACCCCGGCAACTGCCTCGTGAGCCAATTCGTTGATATGCATGTTGCAGGGCGTGAGGTTGGCCCAGGTGGATGCGACACCGATCTGCGATTTGCCGAAATCGGCATCCTGAAAGCCGACTGCGCGCAGCATCGCGCGCGAGGGCGTCTGCTTCGGCCCGTCGACCACGAGCCGCGAGTAAGCACGCGGATCGATTTGCTTCTTGCTCATCAGAATCTCTCCCAGGGAATCGAACTTGCGGCAATGGATGGCGGAGTCTACGGAAGTTTGTCGACGCACCATCGACTCGCTCGAACTTTATCTCAGCTCGGGTCCAAAAAGCGCGGGGATCAGTCGAAATCTCCCGGCAACACGCCGATCCTAGTCCGCTCTCTTAATGGGCCTGATCAAGCTTCAGCTACGTTGCCCGAACGACCAGCAACGTCGCGGACCACTCAGCTGCCAACATCGGTCAGCCGACGCTCGCGCATGATGATGATCAGTACACCTAACAACGTTAGTACGCCACCTACTGCGATCTTGGCCGTCAGGCGATCGCCCAGCAAGGTCACCGCAAAGATGACGGACATGACCGGCGATAAGGTCGTGAGCGGTGCGATGCTCGTAACCGGATAGCGCTCTGCACGAGCAGATAGAAAATCGATTGTGCGATGAGGCTTGCGAAGATGGTCGCGAACGCGAGCGCGCCCCAGCCGCGCCAGGTCACTTCTGAGAGCAGGGGCCAGTCGCTGCGCTCGAGTAGTAACGCGACCAGTGCCAATGGCACCACACTCACAACCGCCATCCAGCTCTGAATCTCGAGTGGCGCGAATCCCGACAGGCGCTTGATCGCCATCAACCCGAACGCGCCCGCGAGCGCCGAGCCGATGACGAGCAACAGACTGGGCCAGTACTCGAACACTTGCGGATCGAATCCCATGATCAATACGCCGACGAAGGACAAGGCGATACCGCTCCAACGACGCCAGCGAACCACTTCGCCCAGAAACCAGATCGACAGCAAAGTCGTGAACGGTACGCCGAGCTGCGAAGCGATTGCGACCGATGAGACGTTCGCCGCCAGAGACAACCCCCAGAACATCAGCGCAAACGGCAATGCGCCCGAGAGCAGCATCGCGCCGATGAGCGGCCGTAGCTGACCATGGGGCGCCCGCAGAAACGGTATCAACAGCAATGCCAGACCTGCAAATCGCAAGGTCGTGAAAGTGAACGGCGGAATTTCCGCCAGGCCGATGCGACCAACGATCAGATTCAGGCCCCAGATGGTCGTAACGAACAAAACGAGGAGCAGATCGCGTCCGGCCAACCTCATCCGAAGCGCCGACGTACGAGCCGATAGAGTGATCGCACACAGTGCGCCTCCGCC
>JAGRJB010000646.1 GCA_020442965.1 Pseudomonadales bacterium | reverse complement strand
CACCAGCCGATCGAGCACCTGGCGTCGTTGCGCGCAATGCCGAACCTCAGCCTGTGGCGGCCTTGCGACGCGGTGGAAACGGCGTTCGCCTGGACTGCGGCACTGGAGCGCAAATCGGGCCCCACAGCTCTCGTGTTGACGCGGCAGGGGTTGACGCAGCAACAACGTACGCCGGAGCAAATGATTGCACTGCGTAAGGGCGGTTACGTATTGATCGATTGTCAGGGTGTGCCAGAGTGCATCGTCATCGCCACCGGCTCTGAAGTCGGCATCGCGGCTGAAGCCGTGCGCGCCGAACAGGCTGCGGGTCGCCGCGTGCGCCTGGTTTCCATGCCATGTGTCGATGTGTTCGATCAACAACCCGCGCCGTACCGCGAAAGTGTCCTGCCGGCGATCGTCAAGCGCCGTCTGGCGGTCGAGGCGGGTGCGACGCAGTCCTGGTGGCGCCTGGTTGGGCGCGATGGCGCGGTGGTTGGTATCGATCGATTTGGCGAATCCGGGAAGGGTGCCGATTTATTCAAAGAGTTCGGCTTCACGGCTCTGCACTTGCGCGAGGAACTTGCCAAGTTGCTGCGCTCGTGATCTAACAGTACTAACGAGTAACGAGGAAGAAGAATATGCCAATCAAGGTGGGCATCAATGGCTACGGCCGAATCGGCCGCAACATTCTGCGCGCTCTCTATGAGTCGGGACGCAACAAGGAGATCCAGATTGTCGCGATCAACGACCTGGCTGATGCGGCGACCAACGCGCATCTGACGCAATACGACACCGCGCACGGCAAGTTTCCAGGCTCCGTGAGCGTCGATGGCGACTCAATGGTCGTAAATGGCGATCGTATCAAGGTGATCGCTGAACGTGATCCGTCCAAGATCGCCTGGGGTAAACTGGGCGCCGACTTCGTGCACGAGTGCACCGGATTCTTTACGAGCAAAGAGGCGGCCTCCAAACACATCGCCGGTGGTGCCAAGAAGGTGATCATCTCGGCGCCGGGCGGCAAGGATGTCGATGCGACCGTCGTGTATGGCGTGAATCACGACACCTTGAAGGCTAGCCACACGGTGATATCGAACGCGTCGTGTACTACCAACTGCCTGGCGCCGATTGCGAGTGTGCTGCACGAGAAAATCGGCATCGAAGGTGGTCTCATGACCACGATCCACGCGTATACGAACGACCAGCGCTTGACCGACGTTTACCACGAGGATATCCGCCGTGCGCGGTCAGCGACGATGTCGATGATTCCGACCAAGACTGGTGCTGCCGCTGCGGTCGGACTCGTACTGCCGGCACTGAAGGGCAAACTCGACGGCTTCGCGGTGCGTATCCCCACCATCAATGTGTCACTGGTCGATCTCACCTTCACGCCCAGGCGCGCGACCAGCGGCGCGGAAATCGATGCCATGATGAAGGCGGCGGCGGCCGGACCGCTCAAGGGTGTGCTGCAGTACTCGGATGCACCGCTCGTCTCGATCGACTTCAACC
>JAGRJB010000645.1 GCA_020442965.1 Pseudomonadales bacterium | reverse complement strand
CGAGATGGCCGCTGGTGTCGTTGACGTGCTTGAACCGATCGAGATCCACGTAGCACAGCACATGGGTGCTATCGCCGCGTTGCGCGGAGTCGATCGCCTCCTCCAGGCGACGCTGGAATTCGCGGCGATTGACGAGCCCGGTCAGGGCATCGTGCGTTGCCTGGTAGGACATCTGCCGCTGCATGCCGCGCTGTTCCGTAACATCGTGCAGTACGACTGCGGCGCCGACGATCTCAGCGGCGTCATTGCGCAGCGGCGACGCCGCGAGTTCGATCGAACGCTCGCCGCCCGCGGGACGCTGCAACAGCAAAGCGCGGCGTCCGAGCGATACCGGGCTACCACCCGATGCCGCTTGCCGCACTGGCTCTGCCAAGAGGCGTCGGTCGTTAATATCGACCAGCATCGTGACTTCTTCGATCAACCGCCCTTGCGCCTGAGTCAGTGAAACGCCGAGCAGTGCTTCGGCGGCAGGATTCATGTAATCGATGTGGCCGCTGAGATTGGTCGTCAGAACGGCCTCGACTAACGACTGCAGCGCAAAGTAGTGAGCAGGTGACGTGCTCGTTGCCGCGGGCAACGCGAGCAGCGGCTCGCCTTTACCTTGCTCGCCCTTGACGAGCGCGGCGTCGCTCGACGTCAGTGCGCGCAACTGCTGCGTTTGCACCACCTCGACGCCCGTAATGAGCAGCGCCCGAATATCCTCGTACTCGACGGTGGCCGAAGTGAGTTCCAGCACGCTCACCTGCCCTTGCATCCCGACGATCTCGACTTCGAAGCGCTCGGGTGCAACTTCGTCGTTCATGCGCTTGCGGAGTACATCAGCCACGAGTTGCGAGTATTCGGGCGCCACGAGATCCTCGAGTCGACGGCCGACCAGATCGACCCGATCGACACCCACAAAGCTCGCGAACTGCCGGTTGCTGTAGATGATTCCTTCGGTATAGATCAATACCGCCTCGTGGACGCGATCACCGAGATCCGCGAACAACGCGGGCGCGCGCCGCGACTTCTCGCGACCCGATACAGCGCGGGCGACCAGATGGTTGATGGAACTCGCGAGCGACTGCACGCTTGGTAGGTCGGTAGTCACTTCGACCTTGCCTTCGAGCTTGCGCGACGTGGCAATGCGTTGCGTCTGTAATGCGACCGAGCTCAGCGCTCGCAGCTCCGCACGCTGCAGCAGAAACAAAACGAGCATCAAAGCCGCGACAATCGCGAGCAGCAGGCAAACGAGCCCCAGAATCGACATTCCCTAGCGTGGCCTCATTAATGTATTTATATTGCTGAGTATCCACCTTCAGCGAC
>JAGRJB010000644.1 GCA_020442965.1 Pseudomonadales bacterium | reverse complement strand
CGGATCGCCGGGGAGAACGGCGACGCCATCGGCCAGGAAGTCATCGCGACGCCTGAGCTGCCACCAAACGCCACGGAGGAAGACGTACGGCAACTGGCATGGGATCAGCTGCGGCGCTGCTATGATCCCGAGATCCCGATCAACATCGTCGAATTGGGTCTGGTCTATGAATGCGCTGTTCGTGGCAATCCCGACGGCACGCGCCATATCGACGTACGCCTGACGTTGACCGCACCCGGTTGCGGCATGGGCGATGTATTGGTCGAAGATGTAAAGCAGAAGCTCGAGGTGATTCCGACCGTCGTCAGCACCGATGTTCAACTGACATTCGACCCACCGTGGAATCAGAGCATGATGTCGGAAGCTGCGCGCTTGCAGACCGGTATGTTCTGAATCACGATGGCTACCGGTGATTGGATCGACGTCGGCGCCGCCGCTAGTCTCGCTAACGGAGCGCGTCTCACCGCGGACGTTGACGGCTACTACTTACAAGTCGTTCGGATCGCCGATGAGCTGTATGCATTCGAGGACCGCTGTACCCACGATGACGCACCGCTCGATGATGGCGAAATCGAAGGCACAGAGATCATCTGCCCGCGGCATGGATCACGATTCTGCTTGCGGACCGGCGCGGCACTGACGCCGCCTGCCTATGAGCCATTGAAAATCTTCGCCGTCCGCCAGCTCGGCGAGCGCATCGAAGTGCGTACGCCTTGACGTCGTCGAGGCGAGTGCGACGGCTGACACTGCTGCGGCATGCACAGGCTGAACCGGCTCGCGCCGGCGGTGCCGACCGCGATCGGCCGCTCGATCGACGCGGTCGCGGGGAAGCGGCCGAGATGGCGAACCGACTGGCGGAGCAGCAGTTAGTGCCTGATCGCCTGCTCATCAGTCCCGCCTCAAGGACACGGGAAACCACCGACTTCGTCCTGTGCCAGCTTGCGCTCGATCAGACGCTGGTGCTGCCGGTCGAAGCACTCTATCTCGCCGAAGCGGGCGCTATCCCCGAAGCCATCTCTCGCATTGGTGCGCTCGCGCAGCACCTGATGATCGTCGCGCACAACCCGGGGCTCAGCGAGTTGGCGCAGCAGCTCGCACCCGATGTTGCACCGCGCGATCTACCGACGGCGGGTATGGTCACGATGCTCGCCGACCTTGCTGAGTGGAGCGATCTTGCGGCCACACGAATGCTTGAATGCCGTTACGATCACCCTGCCCAGCCGGCATAGCGGATCG
>JAGRJB010000027.1 GCA_020442965.1 Pseudomonadales bacterium | reverse complement strand
TCGATCTGCAGCCGTGTCGCCTCGACACGTGGTTCGTCGGCCCGCGCCAGATGGCTCATCAACGTAATCGATGCGACCCGGTCGGTCGCCAGCAAACGTGCGTGGAAGTCTCTGACCTGCCCGAGCGGCACACCGGCACGCCGCATTCCGCTGTCGATCTTCAACCAGACATTGAGCCGCGTGCAGTCAGTCGGCGCTCGCTCGATCATCCGCAATTGTTCTTCTTGATGGACGACGAGCCACAGTCCAAGCTGATGCGCGCGCTCGAGCTCGGTCGCGTTGAACGCGCCTTCCAGCACCAGAATCGGCTTGCGAATACCCGCTACGCACAGCTCCTGTGCCTCCGCGACGAAGGCGACGCCGAACGCGTCGCTGACGGACTCGAGAGCGCGGGCGCATTCGACTGCACCGTGACCGTACGCGTTCGCTTTCAACACAGCCACAGCTCGTCCGCCATGCAGGCGCCTGGCCGCCAGATAGTTGCGTCGCAGGGCGTCGAGATCGATGCGGGCGCAAGACGGTCGACTCATGCCGGCGCCTGCAACGACGGCGCGGCCAAACGGCGCCCACTGCGCGCTGACGGGTAGCGACTGAGTGCGAGTCCAGCCACATCGATGGCGGGACGGCGACCGGTGATCAGATCGGCTAACAACTTGCCCGACCCGCAGCCCATCGTCCAGCCGAGTGTCCCGTGACCCGTGTTGAGGAACAGGTTGTCGCAGTGCGTCGCGCCGATGATCGGCGTGCCGTCCGGCGTCATGGGTCGCAGCCCGGCCCAGAACTCCGCCGCCGCCAGATCGTTGCCCGGGAACAGCTCATCGGTCACCTTTTCGAGTGTCGCGCGACGTCGTGCGCCGAGCCGCAGGTCGAAACCCGCGAGTTCGGCCATGCCGCCGACGCGGATGCGCCGCTCAAAGCGCGTCAGCGCGACCTTGTAGGTCTCGTCGAGCACGGTCGACACGGGCGCGCGTGACTCGTCATGCATCGGAATGGTCAGTGAGTAGCCCTTGACGGGATACACTGGAATTCGCAGACCGAGCGGTTGCAACAGGGCACGCGTATAACTACCGCAGGCGAGCACATAGCAGTCCGCGCGCAACAGTTCACCTTCTGGCGTATCGAGCTCGACCGCGTCGATTTTCCCCGCGTCCTGGCGCAGACGGCGCACCGCAACGCCGTGGCGGAACACCACACCGAGGGCGCGAGCGCGTTCGGCCAACCGCGTGGTGAAAAGGTAGCAGTCCCCGGTTTCGTCGTTCGGCAGCCGCAGGCCACCCATCAGCACGATGCGGGCCTGTGCCAGGCCGGGCTCGACGCGCACAAGGCCGGCTCGATCCAGCAACTCGAACGGCACGCCGCACTCGCGCAGCACCTCGACATCGCGCGCGACGCTGTCGAGCTGTGCCTGAGACCGGAAGAGCTGCAGCGTACCCGCCGTGCGCTCCTCGTATGTGATGCTGATATCGGCGCGCAACTGCTGCAGACAGTGCCGGCTGTACTCGGCGACCCGCATCATCCGCTCCTTGTTGACCGCGTAGCGCCGCGCCGTGCAGTTCCGCAGCATCGATGCCAGCCATTGCAGCTGAAACAGGCTGCCGTCAGGACGCACCGCGAGCGGCGCATGGCGCAGGAATAGCCATTTCAGCGCTTTAATCGGAATGTCCGGCGCCGCCCACGGGGTCGAGTAGCCGGGCGACACTTGTCCGGCGTTGGCGAAGCTGGCTTCAAGCGCTACACCGGGCTGCCGTTCGACAACCAACACCTCGGCACCCGCACTGGCCAAGTAATACGCCGTGGTGACGCCGATCACGCCACCGCCCAGAACGATGACTTTCATGTAAACCCAACGAACCGCCAATGATCCACGCAAACTAATCGACCTGACTCAACAGAAATTGCTGAACTGGCAGGGTAAAACAAGAATAATTGCTGCAACCGCCTCGCCACTACTGGGACCGCCGAAGAAATGCCTGAGCTCGACCGCACCGACCGCAAGATCCTCGACATTCTGCAGCGCGAGGGCCGCATCTCGATGACCGAACTCGGGGAACGGATCGGCCTGTCCACGTCGCCGTGTGCCGAGCGCGTCAAGCGCCTGGAGCGCAACGGCGTCATTACCGGCTACCACGCCCGGGTGAATCCGCAGGCACTCGGCAAGGCGATCCTGGTGTTCGTCGAGATCACGCTGTCGCAGAAATCCGGTGATGTGTTCAAGCGTGCGCGCCAAGAGCTGCTCGCCATACCCGAGGTGATGGAGTGCCATCTCATCGCCGGCGGCTTCGACTACCTGGTGAAAGCGCGGCTGCATGCGATGTCTGAGTATCGCAGTCTCCTCGCGAGCATCCTCGCCAAGCTGGCGGTTCCGGCCGAATCGCACAGCTACGTCGTCATGGAAGAAATAAAAGAAACGAGCTTCGTTCCAATCGACACCGCCAAGTAGATCCGCGTCGCTCTGCACTGCGTGATCAAAACGTCGGCGGCGTGCACGCAGTAACAAGCCTGCAGACTCCGCGCCCCGTGTTGCGAAAACGATGCGGTTCCGTGCTGCGAAAATAGTAGGCATCGCCTGTGCGAAGCTCGCGCACGTCGTTGCCAACGGTAACCTCCAGTTGGCCTTCCAGAATGATTCCGCACTCCTCGCCTTGATGAACCAGCGCATGCCGACCGGTCGTTGCTCCGGGTTGATAGCACTCGTGCAACAACTGGATCGCGCGTCCAGCGAGGTGTCGCCCGACCTGTCGGTAGGACACACCGCCGTCGCCTATTTCGGCCAGCTCAGTCGCTGAAAAGAATATTTGTTCGCGCGGCTGAAACTCATCGGCAAAGAACTCGCTGAGGCTGATTGGCACGGCGTCCAGAATCCGCTTCAGCATGCTCACCGTCGGATTCAGTACGCCCGCTTCAATCTGCGAGATGGTCGCATTGGCCACTCCACCGGCACGCGCCAGCGCACGTTGCGACAAGTTCAATGAGATGCGTACTGCGCGCAGACGATCGCCAATTGATTGTTGCATGGGGCCCGCTCGCCGATCGTTTAGTATGCTAAACACTCTAGCCCGGCAAACATTATTAATCAATGGCTTGGACAACACGCCGCAAAGACTTGCTTAACGCCGCGTCATCTAACTAGGCTACCCGGATGCCCACCAATACCGAGCCGCCGGCGCGTCGCACTCACGGCGGTGCTTACTGGATGCCCTTCACGGCGAATCGAGACTTTTATCGCGCGCCGCGCACCATCGTTGCAGGCTCACAACATCATTATGTAGACGCCGACGGACGACGTTTGTACGACCTGTTTTCCGGCCTGTGGACCTCCGGCCTCGGGCATTGCCACCCGCGCATTGTCGAGGCTATCCAGAAGCAGGCCAGCACACTCGACTGCAACATGACCTTCCAGATGACCAATGACCGGGCACCCCTGCTCGCTCAGAAGCTCGTTGCGTTGGCACCCACCGGGTTCACTAACTGCTTCTTCACCAACTCCGGCTCGGAATCCGTAGACACCGCTCTCAAGATCGCGCTCGCTTACCACCGCGCCAAGGGCGATGCTGCCCGCACCCGGCTGATAGGACGCGAGCGGGGCTACCACGGCGTGAATTTTGGCGGCATTTCTGTCGGCGGTATCGCGCCCAACAGGCGCGCGTTCAGCGGCAACCTACTACCTAGCGTTGCTCATCTGTGCCATACCTATAGTCTTGAGCGGAATGCCTTCTCCAAGGGTCAGCCTACCTGGGGCGATCACCTGGCCGACGATCTCAACCGGCTCGTGGCGCTGCATGGCGCCGAGACGATCGCAGCCGTGATCGTGGAGCCTGTCGCCGGCTCCACCGGCATTCTACCGCCGCCAAAAGGCTATCTTGAACGGCTGCGCGCGAACTGCACCCAGCATGGCATCTTGCTGATTTTCGATGAGGTGATTACCGGGTTTGGTCGCGTCGGCGCACCCTTTGCCGCGGATCGATTCGCAGTCTCGCCGGATATTATCACCGCGGCGAAAGGCCTGACGAATGGTGCGGTTCCGATGGGGGCAGTGCTGGTCAAGGACTTCATCTACGATGCTTTCATGCACGCAGACGACCATAGCATTGAGCTGTTTCACGGCTACACCTATTCGGGTCACCCCTTGGCGGCCGCGGCTGGCCTCGCGACATTGGAAGTCTATGAAGCCGAGGCAACATTCCGTGTAGCGCGCGAACTGGAGAAGACATTCGAGGATGGCATCCACTTACTAGCGGACCATCCCCTCGTTCAGGACGTGCGCAACTTCGGGCTGATGGGCGGAATTGATCTGAAGGCACGTCAGGACGCACCCGGCGCGCGCGGACTGCAGGCTCACAAGAAGCTCTTTCACGACGAACGACTCGTCGTTCGCAACTCGATGGACACGCTCCAGTTCGCGCCGTTTCTCAATGCTCAACCGGAACATCTGCATGCAGCGTTCGCGGCCGTTCGCCGCACGTTGGACTTGCTCAACTAGACTGTGAAGTACTGAATGGCCCGCTTGGCAGAATCGTTGAAATCGCCGCAACCCGTACTGGGTCATCGTATCGCCGGTCAGATGATTCACGACCCGAAGCTGCGGACGGCACCGGTATTCAACCCTGCACAAGGCGCGATCGTTCGCCGTGTTTCATTGGCCTCGAAGGAGATCGTGGCGACGGCCGTGACCGCCGCGGCAAGAGCCTATCCCGATTGGCGCAACACGCCGCCTAACAAGCGAGCCGAGATTTTTGTCACTTACCGTAGACTGCTCGCATTGCGGGCCGACGCGTTCGCCGCTGCGATCAGCGAAGAACATGGCAAGTTGCTCGCTGATGCCGCAGGCGAGTTCCAGCGCGGTCTCGAGATCGTCGACTACGCTTGCGGAATCGCGGAACTGCTCAAGGGCGACTACTCAAAGAACGCGGGCGCCGGCATCGACACGTGGTCGGAGTTTCAAGCGCTCGGCGTGGTGGCCGGAATTACACCCTTCAACTTCCCAGCCATGGTTCCAATGTGGATGTATCCCATTGCCATCGCCTGCGGCAATACCTTCGTGCTCAAGCCCTCGGAGAAGGATCCGAGCGCCAGCCTCATGCTGGCAGAGCTGTTTGATGAGGCCGCACTACCGGCGGGCGTTTTCAATGTCGTCAACGGTGATTCGGAAGCTGCGACTGCGCTACTCGAGGATCCGCGCGTCGCAGCCGTAAGTTTCGTCGGATCCACGCCGCTTGCAGAGCAGGTGTATCGCAGCGGCACGCACGCTGGCAAGCGCATACAGGCACTGGGCGGTGCGAAGAATCACGCGGTGATCATGCCGGATGCAGACATCGAATTGGTCGTGAGCGGTATCATGGGTGCCGCATTCGGCTCGTGTGGCGAGCGATGCATGGCGATCTCGGTCGCCGTTTGTGTCGGCAAGGAAACCGCCGAGCGAGTGGCGAGCGGGCTAACTAAATCGATTCACTCGATGAGACTGGGTTCTGGCGGTCAGCCAGGCTGCGACATGGGCCCGCTCATCAGCCGACAACATCTGGACAAGGTGCTCGACTACGTCGCTGCGGGCGTCACTGCTGGCGCCACTTTGTTGGTCGACGGTCGCGAGAAGCGCGGCGACAACCCGTCGGGCTACTTTCTCGGCGCGTGCCTGTTCGACCATGTCACACCCGACATGCGCATCTACCAAGAGGAGATCTTCGGTCCCGTACTGTGCGTCGTCAGGGTTGAATCGCTCCAGGACGCCATGCATCTAGTCGATGCGCATGCGTATGGCAATGGCACCTGCATCTACACTCGCGACGGCGAGGCGGCCAGGTATTTCTCGGATCACGTTCAGGTCGGCATGGTCGGCATCAATGTTCCGCTGCCGGTGCCGGTTGCAAACCACAGTTTCGGCGGCTGGAAGCGTTCGCTGTTCGGTGACCTGGGTGTGTATGGACCCGATGGCGTGCGCTTCTATACGCGGCGCAAGACCATCACTCAGCGTTGGCCCAGACCGAAGTCGTCGGCGCTACCGCAGTTCGCGTTTCCGTCGTCGAAGTAGTAGCCGCATCAAACGACCCAGGTACGAACGGGGCAGACCCGACGCTGCGCGTGTTTGCAGACCATTCCCAAGTTGCGTATCTTGTAATGCTCACCGTAGGCGAAATGCGCACCGCAGAGCCTGTCTGTCGAGTGCGCTAATCGGCTTTGGATTTCAGCAACAGCGGACACTGCATTATGAAGCTCCAAGACAGCTCACTACTTCACACGGATTGTCTGATCGGAAAGGATTGGGTCACAGCTGACTCCGGCAAGACCGCATCAGTGACCAACCCCGCCACCGGTGCACAGCTCGGCACAGTACCGATGCTTGGCGCCGCCGAGACGCGACGCGCAATCCAGGCGGCACACGCCGCATTGCCCGCCTGGGCCGTGAAGACCGGCAAAGAGCGCGCTAACATCCTGCGACGCTGGTACGAACTGATCGTACTCAACCAGGACGATCTCGCCACGCTGATGACAGCGGAGCAAGGCAAGCCGCTGGCCGAATCCAAAGGCGAGATCACCTATGCCGCGTCGTTCATTGAATGGTTTGCGGAGGAAGCGAAGCGCGTTTATGGCGATGTGATCCCCGGCCACCAGCCAGACAAGCGGTTGTTAGTGGTGCGTCAGCCCATCGGGGTCGTCGCGTCGATTACGCCCTGGAACTTCCCATCAGCGATGATCACGCGCAAGGCGGGCCCGGCGCTCGCCGCGGGTTGCACTTTTGTCTGCAAGCCTGCGTTGCAGACGCCCTATTCCGCCCTCGCGCTCGGTGAACTGGCGCTCCGTGCCGGCATCCCCGCCGGCGTGTTCAATGTAGTGACCGGAGACGCGCGCGCGATCGGCGCTGAGATGACTGCAAATGCCACGGTGCGCAAGCTGTCATTCACGGGCTCAACGGAGATCGGCAAGCTCTTGATGGCGCAATGCTCCCAGACCGTCAAAAAAGTCTCGCTCGAACTCGGCGGCAATGCGCCGTTCATTGTCTTCGACGATGCCGATCTGGACGCGGCCGTGGAAGGCGCGATCGCCAGCAAGTACCGCAATACCGGGCAGACTTGCGTGTGTGCGAATCGTCTATTGATCCAGGACGGTGTATACGACGAGTTCGCCAGGAAACTGGCGGTCGCCGTCGGCAAGCTGCGCATCGGTGACGGTCTGCAGGGCGCCACTGAGCAAGGGCCACTGATCGACGAGGCGGCGGTCGCGAAAGTCGAGCGGCACATTGCGGATGCCACAAAATCCGGTGCGACCATTGCACTCGGCGGCAAACGTCACGCGCTGGGCGGCACGTTTTTTGAGCCTACCATTCTCACCAATGTCACGGCGTCGATGTTGATCGCTCGCGAAGAAACCTTTGGTCCGGTCGCGCCGTTGTTTCGCTTCAAGACAGAAGCCGAGGCGATCCGATTGGCTAACGACACCGAGTTCGGCCTCGCCGCCTATGTGTACACCCGCGATCTGGCGCGTTCCTGGCGCGTCTCCGAAGCGATCGAGTACGGCATCGTCGGTCTCAATACCGGCCTGATCTCCACGGAAGTGGCGCCATTCGGCGGCATGAAAGAATCAGGCATCGGACGAGAAGGCTCGAAGTACGGCATTCTCGAATTCACTGAGTTGAAGTACATCTGCGTCGGTGGCATTCGCTAGCCTGCAGCGGCACTCGAACTCTGCAATTGCGTGCCAGCCGATGCTTACAGGCACTCGGGCACGCGACTGACGCCGTTCAGTTTCGGCTGAGAGTACAGTCTTCTGCAGCCAAACACAGGAGGCACCCATGACTACCGCTTCAGGACACACCAGCGCTATTCGCGCAAAACGCGTACTCGGCACCGACGTGAAGGACGCGTCAGGCAAAAAGATCGGCGAAATTGAAGATATCGTTCTCGACAAGAAGTCGAACAGCATCATATTCGCAGTCGTGAGTTTCGGCGGCTTTCTCGGTATCGGGGAAAAGTATCACCCGATTCCCTGGTCGGGCCTCGACTACCAAAAGGACGCGGACGGTTACGTCGTCAACTACACCAAGCAGCAGTTGAAAGACGGACCAGCCGACTCGCTCGAAGAGCTCACCCGCAATGACGGCTTGGGATATCGTGATCGAACATATGACTACTATCAGGCCCCTCGCTATTGGTAGTGCCGGTGTGCGGGCGACTGCGGTCGCCCGCACCGGTTCGCGCCATGGCACGACGATGCAGCCGCGGACCTGAGCGCCGCGCACGCGAAGTTCTCTACGGGGTGGCAAGGCCCCAAAACAGTGCCTCGGCGCCCAGATAGAGTCCTGGCTCCGCCCGCCAGTTATTCTCACGTTGCCAGCGAATCAGGGGTGTGACCTGCCAGTACAACCAACTCTTGCGTGTCGCCTGTTTGGCAAACACGCTCAGTTCGATGACATCGCCTGCCGCCAGGCGTTCCCCCGATGCTAACAACTGGACGCCGACTCCCCCCGCAAGGTCGCGGCCTCGCACGATGGGGCCATAGCTCCCGAAACGGATGATTTCGCGGATGTTCGCGACGAGAAACGCCTGTGTCCATTCAGTCGCCGCCCGATTCTTGCGCCAATTGCCGTAGCTCGAACTTCGTACGAGCCAGCGTTCGCGCCAGTGATCGAAAGTGATCCCGCTGACAAAGCCCAATCCATCGCCGGTTTGCAAGTACGCCTTGGCAAACGGCTGCACATTCCAGGCGCTCGATTCGTAGACGCGCTGCCAGCGCAGTGACATGAACGCCGCGTCGGGGAAATCAGCGCGTAGGCCAATGTCGAAATCCAGCGCGCGCAGTGCGGGAAAGCGCAAGCCGGCGCGCAACGGGTTGCGGCGGCCACGCTCGCCCGGCGACTCCTGCACGTCATCGTTGTTTACAAACAATCGCAGTCGACGCTCGATATTCGGCAGTTCGAGTAGCACATCGAAATCGAGACGGGGGTCTATGCGGAATCGTGAATTCTGGACGATTGATGTATCGAGGCCGATTCTAAAGGGTGCGGCCGGCGTAGGCACCGCGGGCGAACCATTGTCGGCGAAGCGCTGATCCGTACGTTCGACCAGACTTTGAAATGCGATGTACAGGCGATCATGCCAGTAATTCAGCGGAGCGCCTTCCTGCGCCGGACGAGCAACATAATCGTCGCGCAACTCGCCGATACTCTCGGTGGCGGGCGCGCGCACATCTTGCGGGCCACCGCTAGATCCGACCGCTCGCTCTGGAACGAGCCCAATTCCGAGCGTGGCAATCAGCGGAAAGATGAAAAGATCCGATCGATTCAAATGCGGCCCCAACGTGGCAGTGTGCGTCAGGCACGACGCAGTTTACGGTCGAAATCCAGGCCGATACGCCGCTGTCGATCACACTCAGACGATTGCGCTGTACTTGGACGGTAGTCAGCCGCCGACCGCCGAGTGGATCGCGTCCAGCAGCTCTTGCGTATCGCCGGACTTCAGCACAAGCGCCGACGCTCCGCCTGCGCGCGCGCGTTGCGCGAATTCGGGGTGCGCATGCCCGGTGTAGAAGATGATTTTCACGTTGGGACAATCCGCGTGGATACTGTCCAGGGCCTGCATGCTGGACTTGCCTCGCAACTCAACGTCAAGAACCAACACGTCGGCTGTCTCTGCCTGCACCAAGGGAATGACTTCATGCAATTCGTTTGTTGATCCTACGCACTCCAGCCCAGGCTCATTGTCGATGAGAAGCTCAAGTAGAACGCGCAGATCGTCATTGTCTTCGGCGACTGCCACTCGTGCGGACACACACTCGCCCTCCCGGTTCGCCAAATTCCAGCGATGACGTTATCCGAGATGCTCGCGCCGCTGTCAATATCTCGCGGCTGAAGTGATTCGATCCGCCACGGCCTCTCGTGACGCAGCGGCGCTGCCCGCGTATCCAACAGCCTCGCCATTCTTCTCGTTCCGCTCGATGTGTTTGGCGTCAGGTCGCCGCTGGGTTCTACAACTATCCTTAGCGTCCGCGCGCAACGCTGGCCAACTGATCAACTGCATTCAGCTATTCGGTCGCGATTGGGCGGCACTGGATTGGAATTGGCCCTGTGCATCGGAAAAGATGATTTCCACACGCCGATTGCGTTGGCGCCCCGCAGCCGTGTCGTTGGAGGCAACGGGATAGCCCTTGCCCATACCGCGCTTTTGAACGCGCGCACTAGCAATGCCTTGAAAGCGCAAAGCATCTGCTACGGCCGCGGCTCGCTCCTCCGACAACCGCAAGTTATAAGCATCGCTGCCCCGACTGTCGGTGTGACCTTCGACAATGATCTTCGCGTTCTGGTTGCGACGCATGAAATCGGCCAGGCGGTCGATCGTGAGCGCTGCGCCCGGTTTGAGCGTGGCCTTGGCCGTGTCGAACAACACATCACCCAGCGTCAGCACCATGCCGCGATCGGTCTGCTTGGCGCGCAATTCTTCCAACTGACTACGCAGCGTATCGGTTTCCTGGCGCAGCCCCTCGCTCCGTGCTCGAGCCTGTTGTGCCTCACGGTCGCGAGCTTCCAGCAACACCTGGTTGCGTGTTGCCTCGGCCGACTTGATCTCCTGGCGCGACTGCGCGGTGCGAATCTGCGCCGCCGCGATCTGTGCCAGGGCATTGGCGCGATACGCCTGATGCGTAATCGTCTCAAGCGGCTTGCGACTCTCACGTGCACGCTCGGCGTTGGCGAGCGCCTCGCGCGCCTGACGCAGGCGCACGCCCGCGGCTTGTTCAGCCATGGGGTTGCCGGCGACCCGCGCTACTTCCGCCCGCGCGCTATCGAGTTCGGGAACGTTCTGAGGCGCAGTCGCACAACCCACTAACAGCAGGCCGGCGGCAGACAGCGCAATAATTCTATGATCAATCATGGTAGTGCTCCTGCCTCAACGCGGGTTCGTTTCGCGGTTCGTCTCGCTGCGCAACGCGTCAATACTGGCGTTGACTTCCTTCGCGGCTACATCTGCCGCCGCGGCCGTCGCGTTGGCCGAGGCGAGCTCCGCGTCAAGCTCCGCTTGTTCCGCGAGTCGGCGCGAACGATCCAGGCTCTTGCTGTCCCTTTTTTGGGCGTCGGCGCGCGCCGCGGTCAATTTCTGCTGTGCCTGGTCGAGATTCGCCGGGTCGAAGCGGCGCGCATCTGCGCGCTTTGCCTGTTCGATCGACGCCTCAGCTTTGGCCAGCGCGGCAAACGGTTTGGGCGCGGTGCTTGCACAACCGACCGCGAATGTGGCTAGCGATGCGATGACCGCGGTCCGAAACAATTTCGACATGTCGCCTGCTCCTGTGAACTGTGCGTGATCCCTATTTGACCACCAGCTCGGCCGCTCGCGTGTCAGTCAGGATGCACGATAACGGGTTCCGATCGCGACGAGTGACGTGGGTTTGCGCCTACGAGCGCGGCGACTGTGCCGGCTCGGCCCGACGTGATTGGCGATCTTGATTTGATATCGCTTGGGGCGACCTGGACGTTCGATACGGCGCTGTATCGTTGATCGAAAGAGACGGCATTGGCCCTCGCGTAAGATTCTGCCTACTCACGATAGACCATTGCGCTGGTAGCGGGGATGAAACCAGCAGCGCATCATGATAATGGTTCGATAGTCCTAGCCCCCTAGAGTGTTGAACCACGAGCCCGGTCGGACCCTCCCGCCTTCCGGGCTCTTTTTTTTCCCACCTCTTGCGAACGTTGGCTGTATCCGCCGGCAGCCATCGCTGACGACCCCGCTCGTTAGCAGCGCATCGGCTCTGGATTCTTGGGCCCAGGAGACGCAAATTAGTCTCGTCGTGCACACGAGCGATGCAATTGCTTGTAGGATCAGTCTTACGTGAAGACGAGTCGATAGCGTCTTCGGCTTCAGACGAACGGCGTTTAGCATTTAAGCATGTCCACGCAACGCATCCGCATCATGATTGTCGACGATCACCAGGTTGTTCGAGCGGGGCTGAAAGCTCTCATCGAGGGGCAACAAGACCTGACGGTCGCTGGCGAGGCCGCGACTGGGCGTGAGGCTATCGAGCAATTGCGTCAGATCGAGGCTGACGTATTGCTGCTGGATCTGTCACTACCCGACATGTCTGGACTAGAGGTTCTGCGGCATGTCCGCGTACACTATGAATCGTTAGGTGTATTGATTCTGAGCGGCTTTCCCGAGGCTCAATACGGACTGAACGTTTTGCGTGGCGGTGCCAGCGGCTTCGTTGGCAAAGGAACTGACGACTCCGAATTGTTCCGCGCCGTACGTACGGTTGCTCGAGGCGGACGATATGTAGGCCCGGAACTGGCTGATCTGTTAGTCGCAGGAGTCCGCGGTGACCCCAACGCACCACAGCACAGTATTCTCTCCGAACGCGAGTTCCAGATCTTCTGTCGGCTCGCCAAGGGCGAAGCCGTATCGGACATCGCCAAGCAACTGTATCTGAGCGTCAAGACTGTGAGCACCTATCGGAGCCGCATACTCGAGAAGATGTCGATGAAGAGTAATGCCGATATGACAAGCTACGCGATCAGGAACGACCTGGTCCAGTAGGCATGTTCAATCAACCGCATCGCGATTCGGTCGGCATTCAAAGATCGTCGCCGATGCGCGCCAAGACCGATAAGCAACGAGAAGCAGCCAACGAATCGGCAATGGCAACTCAAGTTCGGGTGCTATTGATCGAGGACTCGGCACTACTCCGTGAGCGCCTGCAGAGTATGTTCTCGCAGCATCCGCGGCTCGAAATCGTGGGCTATTCCGAATCGGAGGAAGATGCGCTCCAGAAGCTTGCAGCGATCGAGCACGACGTCTTGGTGGTCGATCTCGAACTCGCACCCGGCAGCGGCATACCCGTGATCCGCCGGGCCAAAGCGCTACATCCGCAACGGCCGGTAATCGTGCTGACCAACTACGATCTCCCCACGGTGCGTCAACGCTGCGCTCTGGCGGGTGCCGATTTCTTTTTTGACAAAATGCGCGAAATCGATCGTCTCATTCCAACGCTGCAACGTCTCGCGGTACCGTCACGATGACGCGCATGCCGTGCCCGGGCGGCGTTTGCCGATGTAAGGTAAAGCTGCCGTGCAAACTTACAACTCGCTGACGCATGCCAGCCAGCCCATGTGCGGTTTGTGCATCAATGCGAGTGCTGTCAAAACCCGCGCCGTCATCGCCGATTACCATCTGGTAGCCAGCGTCGCTTTGCTCCCACACCAACTCGACGTGGCGCGCTTTCGCGTGCCGCACGATGTTGGTCAGCGCCTCCTGTGCGATCCGAAATATCGCGAGCTGGACGCTGCGATCGAGGCCCGGTAGTTCGTCCGGCAGCGTCGCGACACATT
>JAGRJB010000643.1 GCA_020442965.1 Pseudomonadales bacterium | reverse complement strand
CAACAGCTTCGGATCGTGTTCGAACAAACCTGTTAGGCATTGACGATACTCTTCGATCGCCTCGGGCGCGCGGCCGAGGCGAACGAGTTCATCGGCATAGCGCTGGCGGCTCGCCACGTCACCCGAGACACTGGCGACGCCCTTGAACTCGCGCAGATCGCGTTGCGGATCGAGCGTGCGTCGCATGCCCTGCGTTGCTTTACGTAATGTGCGGGAACGGCGCAGATCTGGCAGCACCTCGACGATGACGTAGGCGATCGCCCCGGCGAGCGGCAAAAACATCAGCGCCATGATCCACAGCGTGTTGCGGCCAGTGCGGAAGCAATGGACGATCAAGGCGACTGACACGGCGAGCGACAGCAGATAGAGAACGAGGCCCATGCGCCAAGCTTACCGCCTGACGTAGTCAATCGAAAGAAAAGCGCTGCGCCCGCGTGCGGGAAAATATCGATAGTTGCCAAACGCAAAGTCCGCGCGGTCGGCGTAGGCGCGATCCAATAGGTTCTCGCCGCGCAGCGTCATTCGCCAGCCTGGCGCCCATCGCCACGTCACCAGACCGCTGACGACCGTATGACCCGGATAGGTGGCGGTGTTAGCGGCGTTGAGAAAATAGCGGCCGACATGCTGAGCCGTGATTGCGCCGCGCAGGTTGTCGCGCACGCGCCAGTCGAGGCTCATCGAATGCAGTTGGCGCGGCGCACCGTCGATATCTCGGCCCGAGGTGATCGTCTCACCTGCCTCGATCGCGCGACTGAATTCGTACCGCTGGCGGGCGAGCGAGCCTGCGGCCGAGAGTGCGACGCGCTCCGTTGCGGCCCAGCGCAATTCGTATTCGACGCCTTGATGGCTGGTACGGCCATCGCTCACGTTGAATCCATTGGCATCGCGAAGGATCGCGTGGTCCTTGCGCATGCGATAGATCGCCAGTCGCACGGCAAGATTCTCGTCCTCGTGTTTGACGCCGAACTCGATGGCATCCAACCGCTCGGAGTCGAGTTCGGCGATGTTCTGCTGGCGCTGCAGCCGATAGAGCTCTGTCATCTCTGGCGGTCGGAAGCCGCGGTTGGCGAGCGCGTACACTGCGGTTTGGGGCGTCCAGCGCCAATGTGCTTCCAACTTGGGCGAGATATTCGTAAACGTGTCGCGTCGGTCCGCCGGACGCGAGTAAAGACAGCCAGTTGGGCTACAGGCGTTGCCGTTCTGGTCGGTACTGCCGTCGCGCATGCGGTTGTCGTAGTCGTAGCG
>JAGRJB010000642.1 GCA_020442965.1 Pseudomonadales bacterium | reverse complement strand
GCGCGCAACATCAAGGGCTTGTTCGGCGGCCGATTCGAAGTCTTCACGACGACCATTTTTGACGTGCTGGATGAATACACCGAGAAGTACGGCGCGCACGAACTTGCGCCAGTCACGCGCACCCCGATCGGCAATATCTGCACCACATCGACCCAGCTCGAGCCTGAAATCATTCGGGCATTTGCCCTGCGCGGCGGTGAGATCATGCTGCGCACCGCGTCCGGTGGATTCGACGAGTTCGACATTCAGGCCAACGCACGCTACAACGCGATGTATACGGCAATCGTCAATCAAGCAATTTCGCCGGGCAATCCGGGATCATTCGACGACGTACGGTCCGGTGGCAGTGCAATCTACGGCCCCGACGGTCAAGTGCTCGCGCGAGCCAACAGCGTCAACGAGGGCCCAGTGTTAGCGCACATTCCGATCAAATCGTTTCGCGCAGGCCGCCGCATTCCCAACATTCATGCTTCGTTGTACCGCAAGCTCTATACCGACTACGCCGAAGCTTACCCGCCCAACCTTTTCTCGGCCTACCAACCGACGGATGGGCTGGATTCTGCGAACTATCTGCGCGACAAGCGCCGTTGGAAATAGTCGGTCAGCACGCAGGATCAGATGGTACGCAGGTAATGCACGCTGAACTGACTGTCTGCATCGGTCCAGACTTTTTCAGACGACCAGCCGCACGCGAGCGCCATTGCCGCGAACCCAGCGAGCGTGTACTTGTGGCAGCGCTCGGTGACGATGTGCTCGCCAGCGGCAAAGTCGATCGATGCGCCTGAAATCATGACGGTTTGGGCGCGCTGACTCACTAGCCGCATCTCGATACGGCGCTGCGCAGCGTCCCAAACGGCTTCGTGTTCGAAACTTTCGACGTCGAAGTCGGCGCCGTAGTCGCGATTCAAATGCACTAACACGTTGCGATTGAACTCGGCAGTCACCGCCGCTGCGTCATTGTAAGCGGCCCGCAGGACGTTGGCGTCCTTCACGAGGTCGACGCCGATCACCAGCCCGCCGCCCCGCCCTGCCAGGCTTCTCAGACGGGTGAGAAGCTTCTTGGCATGGGTTGCATCGAGATTGCCGATGGTGGAGCCCGGAAAGAAAAACACCACCCGGGCTGGATTCTGCTTGGCACGCGGCAGCGTGAACGGCTGGAGAAAGTCTGCGCACAATGGCAGCACGTCGATGCTCGGATAGTCATTTGCCAAAGCCGCTGCCGACGCGAACAGATGTTCGCGCGAAATATCCACCGGTACATAGGCCGCGATCGAGGCAAGCGCATCCAGCACGAGACGTGTCTTGGTGCTGGAACCGCTGCCTAACTCCACTAACAACGCGTCGTCGCCGATCGCACGGGCGATTGCCGGCGCGTGCTCCCGCAATATGGCTGTCTCGACGCGCGTCACGTAATACTCGGGCAATTCGCAGATCTGATCGAAGAGCCGTGAGCCACGCTGATCGTAGAACAGCGCTGGAGACAGCTGTTTCGGTGTTCCGCGCAACCCGCGTACGATCTCGGACACGGCCGATGAAGTGGTCTGTTTTGCCAGCTGGTTCATGAGATATCAGCAGTCCCTTGCGAGACGCAAACCGGCGAACTGCCAGCGAGCGTGTGGTGGGAAGAAGTTGCGATAGGTAGCACGAATATGGCTTGCGGGCGTCACACAGGAGCCACCTCGCAAGACAAACTGATTGGCCATGAACTTGCCGTTGTA
>JAGRJB010000641.1 GCA_020442965.1 Pseudomonadales bacterium | reverse complement strand
TGAAGTATTCGAAGGCGGTCTCGGCCGCACAGAGGAGTTAGGATGAGCGAAGCGGAAGTCAGTTCCGATGACATCAGCTTGCCCGGACATGGTCAGCTGAATAGTCAGTTGTCAGCCATGTACGACGGAGAATTGCCCGCGGCGGAGTGCGAACTCCTGGCGCGGCGCTTGGCGCGTGATACGACGTTACGCGATCAATGGGGTCGCTATGCCTTGATCGGCGCGGCCTTGCGCAGTGACCAGGGCGTCAGGCTCGACGATCGAATTGCGCGGCGTGTCGCGGCGGTGCTGGCAGGTGGTGCACAAGGCGACGACGCTGCGTACGCTTTGGAGTCGAGTGGCACACACGGGGCCGGCATTGCGGCGCCGTCGCGCAAGCTGGCCGCTAATCGTCGCTGGCTACGGCCGGTTGCGGGCATCGGTATCGCCGCGAGTGTCGCAGCGGCAGCTATCCTCTTACTGCGTACCGACGCGCCGGTCACGACCGGCGAATCTCTGGTCGCGGCGCTGCCTGTTGGAAGTGGCGCTGCGCTGGGCGCTGCTGACAGAACGGCCCTAAACACGCGTACGGCGGATCGACTTGACGGGGCGCAACCAGCTGAGAGCGATGCCAGCCAGCCCGACAATGGCGAACCCGCTCGCTATGTCACCCCGCAGGTGCCGCCCAACTCGGTTGGAGCGCTGGTGCCTTCGGCGCAGCTTGCCAACTATGTGGTCGCGCACAGCGAGGTATCCGGGCCATTGTCGCGCCGCATCGTGTTATCTGGCCTGGTCGCCAGCGAAGCTGTTGCGGGCACCGCCGATGCTGAGGCCAACGATGCGGTTCGTTAGCGCCGTCACGGCGAGTGCAATTCTCGTCGCAGGGATTGCCGCCGCGGATGAGCCGCACGTCTGGCTCACGCGGATGAACGAAGCGCTCACGACTCGCAACTACGACGGCGTATTCTTGCACGTGCACGGTGGCCGAATGGAAACGCTACGTGTCATTCATCGCGTCGACGGCCAGCGGGTCACGGAAAGACTGATTTCGCTCGATGGTTCGGCGCGCGAGTTCATTCGGCGTGACAACGAGCTCACCTGTTATCTGCCGGACAAGCGGACCGTGTTGGTTGAAAAGCGCAAGAGCGATGGACCGCTGCTTGGTGCCTTGCCCAAGCTGGACCAGACCACCACGTCGATGTACGAGATCACCGGCGGTGCCCAGCGTGCGCGCCTCATGGGGCGCGATGCGCGCCTGGTTTCGGTCACTCCGCGCGATGGCTATCGCTATGGCTATCGCCTTTGGATCGACGAGGCCACGGCCATGCCGCTCAAGACACAACTCTGCGACGAGCATGGCGACGTGATCGAGCAGATAGTTTTCTCCAACTTATCAATGCCCGCCAGGATTCCCGATAGTGCTTTCGAGCCGCAAGTCGATACACGTGGCTTTCGCTGGCTGCGCAACGATCAGCAGTTGGCGACGGCAACCGCACCGGTACTTTGGGAGGCCATGCGTCTGCCACCGGGCTTTCGCCTGACTACTCGGGGTCAGCAGGCAATGCCGGGGTCCAAGCAGAGCGTCTCACATCTGGTGTTTACGGATGGCATCGCGTCCGTCTCGGTGTTCGTCGAAGCACGGGCAGACACCGTTCCGCCGCTGGAGGGCAGCACGCAGTTGGGCTCGTCCTCGGCGTTTTCCACGATTGTCGATGGGCACCAGGTAACAGCGGTCGGCGAGGTCCCCGCGACGACGGTGAGATTCATTGCGACGCAGGTCAAGCCGCGCAGTCCCGCGAGCGAGCGAGCCGCGGAGCGATCGTCGGCGCCACCGATGCCGGGCGCGGCGCGGTCTGCACTCGCGCCGACACCCAACCAGTGACTCACGGTTTCCCGGTGGGCCTCGCGGTGGTGAGCCGCGAGGATTGTGGGCTGTGCGAACGGATGTTTGAGGACCTGGCCGAGCTGGCCGGCCAGCTGCTGCTACCGCCGCTTGCCACGATCGATCTGGAATCCGATCCGCAGCTGTTGCAGCGCTTTGTGCTCGAAGTGCCCGTGCTGCTGCTCGACGGCGACGTTGTCTGCTACGGTCATCTCGATCGCGAACTGCTCAAGAAGCGATTGGCCGAACGCCGCACCCCTG
>JAGRJB010000026.1 GCA_020442965.1 Pseudomonadales bacterium | reverse complement strand
ACGAGGTTGTTAAGAACCAGGGTACGCGGCCGGTAATGCACGAACTTGGCCCGCTTGTCGAAGAAAGCGGTGTCGTATTCATCGGCCTCGATGACAAAGAACGGCGCGCCGCCGAGCCGCGCGCTGGTATCGAAGTTCTCAGGGACACCACCGATCAAGAATCCCGGCGCGAGATTGGCATACTCGAGGATCCACGCAAGGATTGACGTAGTAGTCGTCTTGCCGTGAGTACCCGCCACTGCGAGCACCCAGCGATCGCGCAATACCTCACGCGACATCCACTCCGGACCCGACGTATAGGGAATCGAACGCTCGAGCAGTGTCTCGATCACCGGTCGGCCACGTGTTAGCACGTTGCCGACGATCACCACGTCCGGGGCCGGATCGAGCTGCGCGGCGTCGAATCCTTCAGTGAGTTCGATACCGAGCGCCTGCAGCTGCGTGCTCATCGGTGGATAGACATTCGTATCAGACCCGGTGACGCGATGGCCCGCCGCGCGTGCAATGGCCGCAACGCCGCCCATGAAGGTGCCACAGATGCCGAGAATGTGTACGTGCATATCTTAAGGAACGACCGTTTCCGGAGGTGGCCCGATCATGGCCAGAAACAACACCTGCGAAGTGAGAAACTCGGCTAACACCAAGCCCGCAGCCGCGACCACTGAACACTCGAGCGCTGCTCGTATGATCCGCGCATTCACCGCCAGGGACCAGCCGAGCAACAGGAGTGCGGCACCGGCGACCAGCACGAGTAGCGAAGAATCCTTGGGCAGCTGTGGCCAGAGCCAGTCGATGGGCGCTAACAGCGGTCGCATCACCAACTGGAAGCCGAAGACGGCGGTGACTGTCTGCACGAACCGCTCGGGCCGATTGGCGAGGTACATCAGCACGCCGTACCACCCGAGCGTAAACGCCAGACCCACCGGAATCTGCCAGAGCATATTCGGAATGCGCGACGGCAGTAGCTGTTGCAGAACGAGCGTCAGCGCGACGTACATGCCGATCGTCAACCACAGGACCTGCGCTCCACCCGGCACGCTGTCAGGGCCACGGCGGAACAGAGCGATCTCCACGAACAGCTTGAGTAAAGAGATCACCTGCGACCGAAATTGCCCGTTCCACTAGTGTGGTGGAATTGTACACGCCGGCCGGAGCGCGCATCATCCCGCCGCGCGAGCCTTGCGGCACCGTTCACGTTCGAGGAGCAGCTTGATCATCCACACGATTGAAGACCTTGCCAGCCTGGCTCAACGCCTGGGCTCGGAGGACGCGATTGCGCTCGACACGGAATTTCTGCGCGAGCGCACCTATCGCGCCGAGCTCTGTCTCATACAGATCGCGACGCGCGATCATGCTGCGTGCGTCGATCCCTTGGGTGGCGGCGCGCTCGACCCCCTGCTGCCGGTGCTGCGGACATCCAAGACGATCAAGGTGCTGCACGCTGCGCGTCAGGATCTCGAAGTCCTGCTGCCCGCAACCGGCCCGATCGCGTCGGTTTTCGACACCCAGGTGGCGGCAGCGTTGGCGGGCTACCCATCTCAGGTCGGGTACGCAGAACTCGCCCGTCGCCTGCTCGGCGTTGAACTCGCCAAAGCGCATACACGTACCGACTGGTCACGCCGCCCGCTGTCGCCCGAACAGATCGAGTACGCCCTCGATGACGTGCGTCACTTGTTACCCTTGCGCGATGAATTGGTCGGTACGCTCGAGCGGCTGGGTCGGCTCGACTGGCTCGCCGAGGAACTGCAATTCCTCGCCGACGAACGGCAACTGAGTGTCGATCCCGACGATGCCTGGCGCCGCCTGAAGGGCCTGGCCGGCCTCGACCCCGGCAGAGTCAGCCTTGCTCACAAACTCGCGGCCTGGCGCGAGCGGCGTGCGAGCGACCGCAATCGGCCGCGCGGCTGGATCCTGGACGACGCGGTGCTACGCGAGATCGTGCTGCAGGTACCCCGATCACCAGCAGCTTTGCGCGGCATCGCACAAATGCCGGAAAGCGTGGCGCGCAATAGCGGCGCCGAGTTATTAGCCATGGTGGCGGCCAGCGACATTTCTCAACCACCACCAGCGTTGCCGCGACGGCAACGGCCCGATCCCGCGCTGACCGCGGCCGTCAAACGCCTGGCCGAAGTCACCGCAACTGTCGCCGCAGAACTCGACCTTGCGCCCGAGGTCCTGGCGACACGGCGCGATCTTGAGCAAGTGGCACGCGGCGAGGCGAACGTCCCACCGCTCAAAGGCTGGCGGCGCGCGATGATCGGGGAACGCTTGTTAGCAACGCTCGCAGCAACGGGCGACTGACTCAGCCTTCGAGGGCGCTGATCAGACGTTGTGTGACCGCGGCCGGCTCGCCGTCGCCGTCAATCGTGCGCAAGAGACCGCGCCGTAGGTAGTAATCAACGAGCGGCCGGGTCTGATCTTCATAGACCTGCAGTCGCTTGCTGACGGTGGCCTCGCTGTCGTCGGCCCGCTGGACCAGCTTCGGAGTGGTGCAGCGACCCTCGCAGGGTGGCGGATCGGAGGGAGGTGCCGTGTGAATATTGAAGACGCGGCCACAGTCCTGACAACTGCGGCGCCCTGAGATGCGCTTGATCAACACGGCGTAGTCGACGTCGAGCTGCACGACGGCGGACAGTGGCGTCGCCAGCTCCTCCAGGAGCTTGGCGAGGCCATCGGCCTGGGCCAACGTGCGTGGAAAGCCGTCCAGAATAAAACCATTGGCCGCGTCCGGCTGCGCCAGCCGTTCCCGAATGATGCCCAGCATCGTGCGGTCGTCCACCAGTTTGCCGGCATCCATCACGGCCTTGGCCGCCAATCCGAGCGGCGTGCGGGCCTTGACCGCTGCGCGCAGCAGGTCCCCCGTCGAGATCTGCGGGATCCCGAAGTGTTCGATCAGCCGTTGGGACTGCGTGCCCTTCCCGGAACCGGGCGCGCCTAGTAGAACGATTCGCATGGGGGCGGCACAGTACCGGGACGCCCCCAACAGGTCAAACATGGCATATCAAACTTGGCAGACGCCCGTGGCAGCTCAAACGCGGGCGGCCGACCTGCGCTATCCTCTCGCCCCGGTTCCGCCCAGCTGGCAAACAAATCGAGGATGTGCCCATGCCCACCAAAGCCCGAAACGCGTTCTATGCACAGTCTGGCGGCGTCTCGGCGGTCATCAATGCCTCGGCCGCGGGCGTCATCGAGACCGCCCAGAAATCCAAGCGAATTGGCAAGGTGTTGGCCGGACGTCACGGCATTGTCGGCGCCCTTACCGAGGACCTGATCGATGTCAGCAAAGAGAGCGCAGCCACCATACGCGGTCTGCGCCACACCCCGGCCGGCGCTTTTGGTTCGGCGCGCTATAAGTTAAAGGACGTCGACCAGGATCGCGCCAAGTACGAGCGGTTGATCGAAGTATTCAACGCCCACGACATTGGCTACTTCTTTTACAACGGCGGCAACGATTCGATGGATACCGCCGACAAAGTCGCCCAGTTTAGCGATCAATTGGGCCATCGAATCACTTGCATCGGCGTACCCAAGACTGTCGATAACGATCTCCCGCACACCGACTGTTGCCCCGGATTTGGGTCGGTCGCCAAATATGTTGCCGTCTCGACCCGCGAGGCGGCGCTCGATGTCGCCTCGATGGCGCGCACGTCGACCAAGGTGTTCGTGCTCGAAGTCATGGGGCGTCACGCCGGTTGGATCGCTGCGGCGGGTGGGCTGGCCGGCCAATCCGCTAACGACGCGCCGCAGATCATCCTGTTCCCGGAGATCGCCTTCGATCAAGATAAATTTCTCGCGCGGGTGAAGCAATCCGTCGAGCGCAACGGCTATTGCGTCGTGGTGGTGTCGGAAGGCGCCGCGTACGCCGACGGCACTTTCCTGGCGGATGCCGGCACCAAGGACGCCTTTGGCCACACGCAACTGGGCGGCGTCGCCCCGGTGGTCGCCAGCATGGTCCGCGACGCGCATGGGTACAAGTATCACTGGGCCGTGGCCGACTACCTGCAGCGAGCGGCACGTCACATCGCCTCCAAAACCGATGTGACGCAAGCCTATGCGATGGGCAAGGCGGCCGTTGATCTCGCGCTCGCCGGACACAATGCGGTCATGCCGACGATCGTGCGCAAGTCCTCCAA
>JAGRJB010000640.1 GCA_020442965.1 Pseudomonadales bacterium | reverse complement strand
TACAACCAGTTGCTGCGCATCGAGGGTGAACTTGGCGGCAAGGTGGCGTACGCGGGGCGCAATGCGTTTCCGATGAAGCTGCGCTGACGAGTGGCCGGTTGCGAGCGCGTCAGGCGGGGCGGCTGAGCCGCGGTCGGAGAGCTATGTGACTTCGACCAGGTCGGAGTAGGGCCGTAGTTTCTCGTTAGCCGTCAGAAAGTGCATTGGCTCATGCATCGCCTGTGCGATTAACAAGCGATCAAACGGATCGCCGGCCCCCTGGGGCAGGCGCGCAACAGTCGCAGCGTGCCCGGCGCTCACCGGCAGTTCGATGAATCCACTCGCCTTGATGCTGCGCGCAAGCTCGCTGACGTCGGCCTCTAGCAGATGCGCAGCGATGCGTCGTTCACTCTCCCAGATCGACGCCGCACTGACGTAGACCTGCGAGGCACCGGCGATGCGCTCGCGCGCTGCACGTCCAAGACGACGCGAGTCGGCCAGCCACCAAAGATAGATCGACGTATCGAGTAACAGTCGCAAGTTATTCCCGCCGGAACATCAGGCCTGCGGCGGCACGTCCCACGGCAGCGGTTGATCGAAATCTTCGCTGATGCGCAGTTTTCCCTTCAGCAACCCCGGGCGCCGCGCGGCTCGTGTCAGCTCGAGCGGCACGAGTCGCGCCATCGGCTTGCCGCCCTTGGCGATCAGGACCTCGGCACCGGCGGCCACGTCCTCGACGAGCCGTGACAGGTGCGTCTTGGCGTGATGAATGTTGACCTGGTCGGGGGGCTGCGCGTCTGAGACCGGCATCTTGACTGCTCCTTCTGAAGAGCGATTGCTTCGGAATAGTTGGCAATAAACTAAGTTTAGTTTAGTCTATCGTGAGTCGCTTCGCATTCTGATAGGCTTTGCCGCCCATGAAGTGGATGGCCGTAACTTTGCTGGTTCTCCTGACTGCCCTGCAGTACCGCCTCTGGCTGTCCGACGACGGCGTGAGCGAAGTGTCGCGTCTCACCGCGGCTGTGACGTTGCAGAAGGCGGACAACGAACGGCTGCGAGCGCGTAACGCGCAACTGGGTGCCGAGGTGGTCGATCTCAAGCGCGGCATGGATGCTCTGGAAGAACGTGCTCGCAGCGAACTCGGCATGATTGCGCGGCGCGAGACGTTCTATCAGGTCGTGCCGGCTCGCCCCGCGCGCTACGTCCCGACGACCGCGCCCCGCACTCACACCGCCGCGCGTTGATCCATGCGCTACTTCGTGGTCGTTCCGGCCGCGGGGAGCGGTCGCCGCGTCGCGAGTGCCACTCCCAAGCAGTATTTCGCCGTTGCCGGGCGCGCGCTCATCGAAGTGGCGCTCGCGCCGTTTCTGCGGGACCTGCACTGCGCCAGGATCGTGGTAGCCATCGCGGCCGATGATCCGCACTGGCCCGCGATCGAGCGGAGGCTGAACGACCCCAGAGTGCGGGCGGTGACCGGCGGCGCAGAGCGAGCCGACTCGGTGCGCCTTGGGCTGGCGGCTTTGCGCAATATAGCCGCGGCCGACGACTGGGTGCTCGTGCACGATGCTGCGCGGCCCTGTCTATCTCGGGCTGAACTCGCAAGCTTGTTGGGTGAGCTTGCCGATCACGAGGTCGGCGGTCTGTTGGCAGTGCCGCTGGCGGATACGCTCAAACGCGCGCGGCCGGATCAGCCGGCACAGGTCGCGAGCACGGTCGAGCGCGCTCATCTATGGCGCGCGCTTACGCCACAAATGTTTCGT
>JAGRJB010000639.1 GCA_020442965.1 Pseudomonadales bacterium | reverse complement strand
ACGGCGATTGGGTGCACGAAGGCCAATTGCTCGATCCGGTGTGTCGCGACATCGAGGCATTGTTCATCTCGTCGCAAGAGCGCGTCACCGGCACGGTGCATGTCACGTTCAGACCGGGCAGCGTGTTTGTGGATGGTGTTGAATCGGCGCACTCGCTGATGACAGCCTCAAAAGGCGTCTATGGCGAGGCGGCAGGCGAATGGACGCCGGCCGACGCACTCGGCTTCTCCAAGATCGTCTCCCTCACGGGCATGTTCCACGCCCGTGCCGGCCATCAGTAGCTCGCCGCTTCCTCCAGGGTAACTAACGAATGCGAACCGTAATAGTCGATAAAGTTTCCTCCGTGACACAGGCCTGCGGGCTCGGCAACGAAGTGCGGGTGGCAACTGACAACATCCCCGCCGAGGAAGGTGTGGTCGTGGTCGTCGAAATCCTCACCAACAAATCGAACTACAATACGATCGAGCTGACGAGCGGCCGGATGGCCAAGTGCGTCAAGGGCGATATCGTGGTCGGCGCGCTCGGCCATCGCAAGGCACTGTTCGGCTATTCGGGCCATGTGCCGAAGAGTGTCCAGACCGGCGACGTCATCCAGATGCTCAACATCGGCGGCGTACTCGGCATCTGCGATTCGGTCAATCCTGACAAAGGCAAGCCATTCGACTGCCGCGTGATCGGTGGCGTGTTGCAGTTTCCGTATCTCGGCGAACGTATCGGCGTTCCGGCGCGCGTCGGCTACCGTCAGCTCGACCAGAATGCACCGCTCGATACGCATGGCGTACCCGTCCTGGCACTCGCCGGCACGTGCATGGAAGCGGGCAAGACCGCCGCGGCGGCGGCAATCATCAGCCGTATGCGCCATCGCGGTCTGCTGATCGATGCATTCAAGGCCACCGGGGTCTCGCTGCGCCGTGACATTCTGGCATTCGAGGATTCCGGCGCGCGCAACACGTTGATATTCACCGACTTCGGCGTCGTGTCGACGACACGGGAAGTGGGGCCGGCGCTGACGCGCACCATGATCTCCGAGCTCTCCGACAAGCGACCGGACGTCATCGTGTTCGAGTTGGGCGACGGATTGTTAGGCACCTATGGGGTCGATTCGATCCTGGCCTGCGAGGACATTCGGCAGGCTCTCACAGGTGTCGTGCTGTCCGCTAACGACCCGGTCGCGGCTTACGGCGGCGTCGATATCCTCCGCAAGCGCTTCAAGATCGAGCCGATCGTGGTGACGGGCCCGGCAACCGACAATGCCGTCGGCGTGCAGATAATCGAGGAACAGCTCAAAGTGCGAGCGTTCAACGCTCTGGCGGCCGGTGCGGCGCTCGGCGACGCCGTGATCGAAGCGCTCAAACTGACGCGCGCGCGACCCGTGGACGCAGGCGCAGCGGAATGACCGAGCGCATCCCCACGGTCGTTCTCGGCGGCACGGGCTACGTGTCGGGCGAACTATTGCGTTTGATCATTGGGCACCCCCACTTCGACCTCGCTGGAGTCCTGTCCGACAGTCAGCCTGGCGAGTCGATCGGCAAGGCGTTTCCGCATCTCGCAGCGGTGCTCAGCGACGCGACATTCAAGTCGCAGGCCGAGATCGAACAACTGATCGCCTCGCGGCCCAGGTCAGCATTGTTCTCGGCGGCGCCACACGGGGCGTCGGCCGCGCTGATCGACCGCCTGCTAACAAGCGCTGAGCGCGCCGGCACCCGGCCGCGCGTCGTCGATATCTCCGCGGATTTCCGCTACACCTCGGCGTCGGCCTACGAGGCCGTCTACAAGCACGCCCATGGCGCACCGCAGCGACTCGCGCAATTCAGCTGCGCGATCCCTGAGCATCTGCCAACACTGACTACTCCGCATGTCGGTCATCCAGGCTGCTTCTCGACTGCGACCTTGCTCGCAAGCGTCCCCTTGTTAGCCTCTGGTTGGGTCGAACCAACGCTGTTTGTCGCGGCCGTCACGGGCAGCACGGGCTCCGGTCGCAAGCCCAGCGAGAGCACGCATCATCCGCTGCGCCACAGCGACCTGTACTCGTACAACGCGCTCGTGCATCGACACATTCCCGAAATCACCGCCTGCGCCGAGTCCGCCAGCGGCGTCGCTGCGGATTTTGCATTCGTCCCGCATTCTGGTCCGTTTGCGCGCGGGATTCATGCAACGGTGCAGGCCACTTTGAAATCCAAGCACGACACGGCGCAAGTGATCGGCATGTTGCGCGAGTACTATCGGCACTCGCCGTTCGTGCGTGTGCTCGACGCCGCGCCGCGCATGAAGAACATTGTCGCCAGCAACTACGCCCACCTGTCGGCGGTTGCCAACGGCCGCACGGTCGCGGTGATGAGCGTCGTCGACAATCTGAACAAAGGTGCAGCCGGGGGAGCGGTTCAATGGATGAACCGTCTGTTCGCACTGCCAGAGACGGCCGGTCTCACTGCTCCCGCAGCCGGCTGGACCTGAGCCGATCGCATGAATGCCGCAAACGATATCAAGCACTCGCCTGCCGACGGTCTGGCGCCGGTTTACGCGCAGTACCCGATTGAAGTCGTGGGCGCGGAAGGCGTCTGGCTGCATACGCGCGATGGCCGACGCGTACTCGATCTGTACGGCGGCCATGCCGTGGCGGCGCTCGGCTACGGTCACGCCGGATGGTTGCAGGCACTGAACACTCAAGCGGCAAGCGTCGCGTTCCAGAGCAACGCCGTGGCCATGGACGTTCGCGCGCACGCCGCCCAGCGGCTCCTCAAATTCGCGCAACTGCCGCTCGACAGCGTGTTCTTCGTCAACTCCGGTGCCGAAGCCAACGAAAACGCTTTCAAGATGGCGTTCAAGATACGTCCCGGTCGCACGCATCTCGCTGCGATCGAGCAGAGCTTTCACGGCCGCACGGCAGGCGCGGCAGCCGCGACGTGGGGCGCAGCGTCCAAGTGGTACCACCTGCCTCGCAAACCGTTCGATGTCAGCTGGATTCCACGCGCCGAACCGGCAGCGATCGCGCAGCACGTTACCGACAACACAGCGGCGGTGATCGCCGAGCCGGTACAAGGTGTCGGTGGCGCCTACGATCTGGGGTCCGAGTACCTGCTGGCGTTGCGCGCGCGCTGCGATGAAGTCGGCGCATTGCTGATTCTCGATGAGGTGCAATGCGGCATGGGGCGCA
>JAGRJB010000025.1 GCA_020442965.1 Pseudomonadales bacterium | reverse complement strand
CGCGAGCTTCTCTATCGCAACGGCGGCGTGCAGAATGCGCACACGGACGGACCGCTCGATATCGAACCGATCGTCATGACCGCGACGCCAGTACTCGATGGCATCGCGGACGAGTGGCCGATGAACAGCCGCAATGTGAAAGTGCTGGAAGGAACCGGCGGCGACAGTCTCCAGTTGCTGACGGCAACGCGCGATCGCTGGCTATACGCCGTTGCGGTCGTGCGCGACGACAAACTTGTATTCGATCGATCCGACGTGACGCCGCTCGATACCACCACGCTAGGCGATCGTCTCTGGATCGCATTTGACGACCCGCGCGGCGGGCAGCAACGTGTCTTCCTGTCGTCCTCGGGACCAGGCGCACTGCGCGGTCGCCGCATCGAGATTCGCGAATACGGCCGTGAGGAAGTCGTTGATGAACTGCGCATCGAAGGCGCGTGGCGAGCAACCCGCACTGGCTACGTAATCGAGTTTCGTGTGCCGCTGTCGATGATCGGCCAGCATTTCGGCGTGCTGCTCGACGATCGGGATCGACGTGGCGGCGCACGCCGCAGTCTCGGCACGCTGGATGCAGCTGAACTCACGGCGAACGGTTTGTTAGTGGCAGCCTCCCCCGATCTCAGTGAGCGGATGCAGCAGTTTGCGCAGCCAGGTGTGGAGCTGACGGTCGCCAGTCAAACGGGTGCAACGCTGGCGCGGCTCGATGCTCCTGCACTGCCACAGGACTACACCGCCATGCGCGGCTTGCTACCCCGGCTCTATCGGCGCTTTCTCGACGGCAATCGCGTGCCGAGGCGGACCTCGGATGCCGAACGCGAACGCCTGAATGGCGAGCAAATCGCCGCGGCCGCGGCTGGCAAGTCAACGACGGCGCTCACTTCCGGCCGATACGAGAACCGTGTCATCGTCACAGCGGCGGTACCGATCTTCGACACCGATCGCAAGCGCGTGATCGGCGTGTTGCAACTTGCGCAGACGGCCGACCGCTGGCTCACGTTGCGCGACCGCGCCTTGACCCGACTACTCAATCTCACCCTGCTCGCCACGGGCCTCTCCGTACTGGCGACGTTCTGGTTCGCGGGCCGCCTCGCACTGCGACTCGCGCGTCTGCGCACGGCGAGCGAGAATGCGCTGACGCGCGAAGGTCGCCTGACGGTGGAGCTGCCCGAGACCCTGGCACCGGACGAACTGGGCGACCTGTCGCGCAGTTTCGAAGCGCTGTTACGTCGTTTGAACGGCTACACCGGTTACCTTCGGACGCTCGCCGGAAAGCTTGCCCACGAGATTCGTACACCACTCGCGATCGTGCGTTCGTCGCTCGACAACCTGGAACACGAACCTCTCACGAGCAATGCCAGCACTTACGTGGCGCGCGCGCGCCAAGGCGCCGAACGGCTCAACGGCATACTCATTGCGATGGGGGCCGCCACCCGCGTCGAAGAAGCCATCGAGAACAGCGATCGCGAGCCCTTTGAACTGACGGCAGTCATCCGATCGGCGGTGCAAGCCTATTCGAGCGCGTTTCCCCGGCGCCGGTTCACGACTGAGTTTCCGTCTGAGCCGATCAGAATCTTCGGTTCGCCCGACCTGATCGTCCAGATGCTCGACAAGTTGGTCGACAATGCCGTCGATTTCAGCGCAGAAGGCGACACGATCGCCGTACGTATCACCGCTGATGAGTTCACCGCCATGCTCCAGATCGAAAACCCTGGCCCGCCCCTGCCCGAGAATCGCGCCCCGGTGTTCGAATCGCTGTGGCAATCGCGGCACAGCAGCGACGGGCGCCCGCATTTTGGCCTGGGCCTCTACATCGTTCGCCTGATCGCCGAGTTTCACGGTGGAGCCGCGCGAGCCGAGAACTTGCCGGGTGCGACGGGCGTGCGCGTCAGTGCGACACTGGCGCGAATGAGCGACTGACTGTCGCGTCTCTACGACATTGGAATTCTGTAGGCATGCGCTATAATGGTGTTCAATCGCTGCTCGGAATGCCACTTAAGTTACTGATTTAATGGATTTTCGGGTTGCGGCAGGCGATTTACCGCGATTGCTTAGGAAGCAACGTGACGTAAATACGACACATGCGGAATGAAATAGAAACCTCGGACTTGCTCACGAGCACGGTAGAGGCGGTTGTTATTAGTCAGGCGGCCGCTTGGGTTTGGGACGACGCGCGAATCGACGCGCAGGCCACACGTGTTGGCCGGTAGCGGAAACTACCAACCTACCCGCCGGAAAATGTAGCGCTCGTGCAGGCGATTTATTGCTGACAGCGATGGACCGGAGTCGATAACTGCTGATTATACGCCTCGCTCTGCGAGGCGTTTTTTTTGGTCCAGATCAGCCGAGCGGCGATGTTAGGAACCGTTCGAGCACGCCTCGATCGAACGCTGCCGCGTCGGCCGCGATCGGATCACGAAACTTCGTCGCTGCGTCGCCCGGAAAGATCTCCTGTTCGCCCTGAGCGAGCGCTGCGAATACCTGAATCGCATGCTCGCGCGCGGTTAGCTTGGGACCGGGCGTATTCTTCGACATATCGCTCTCGACCCCTGCAGGGTAGACGTTGGCTACCAAGGTGCGTTGTGCATACAGCTCCGCGCGCACTGCAACGCCCATCGCGCGCGCCGCCCATTTTGCCGCCGAGTAGCTGCCGAATTCCGGCAACGAGAACAACGCGCCAACAGAGAGGATATTGACGATGGCGCCGCCGCCATTCTCGCCTAACAAGGGCGCGAAGGCCCGACACATTTCCAGCTGGCCCCAGAAGTTGGTATCCATCACGAGACGCGCATCATCGAGATTCGGGGTACCGATCAGGCGACGTTGACCTGCCTCGCCCGAAATGCCGGCATTGTTGATGAGCAGCGTGACATCCCGTGCGCGCCTTGCCGCGGCGAGGATCAGATCGATACGGGTCACGTCGATTTCCAGCGGCACGACACGCTCCGGATCGAGCGCAACGATCGCCTCGAGACGGTCGGCCGTGCGCGCAGCAGCGTACACGCGCCGCGCGCCGCCAGCCAAGAGCTCCTCGACAAAGCCCTTGCCGATCCCGCGATTGGCACCCGTTACGAGCGCGACACAGTCACTGATTTCGAGCGCAGCGGGAGCATTCATTGGATTATTCCTGGTAAGTCGAGGCCTCGTTCACGCGCGCACTCGATCGCGATATTGTAACCCGCATCCGCGTGTCGCATGACGCCGGTCGCCGGATCGT
>JAGRJB010000638.1 GCA_020442965.1 Pseudomonadales bacterium | reverse complement strand
CGCGCTTGATCATCGGCGCGAGCGAGGGCATCGGCGTCTCGCCGACCGCCGCAGGCAGATTGACTGACTGCGCAGTGGCTGTCGCGGCCATGCCGCAAGCGAGCCAGCTGCAGACGACTAGTTTCAAGGCAGTGTTGTTCACGCTTCGGGCGCCTCGCTTGACGAGCGCATATCTTAACCGGCGTCCACTGCCAGCGGGGCGTCCGGCGGGCGCGTCTGCTACGGTTACGGGATGTCATCGCCAGTTGAATCCGTCGAACACGCGGGCCGCGTGATCATGGTCGGCTGCGGCAGCATCGGCCAGGCAGTGCTGCCGTTGCTCGCGCGGCATATCCACACGCCACCCGATGGAGTCATCGTGCTGTCGGCAGACGGGCGCGGCCGCAGCATTGCGCAAACGGCCGGTGCCCGTTTCGTGCATTGCCATCTGAAGCCCGCTACCTACGATCGTCATTTGCGTGAGTACGTGCGCAGCGGCGATCTGCTGCTCAATCTGTCGGTCGACGTCTCGAGTGTCGATCTTGTCGAATGGTGTGCCGAGCGAGGGGTGCTGTACGTAGATACGTCGATCGAACCGTGGCCCGGCATATTCGACAACCCGATGTTACCGGTGCGCGAACGGACCAACTATCTCGCGCGGGAACGCATGGTGAAGCTCGGCCGGCGGCTCGGCACTGACACGCCCACCGCAATTGTAGATCACGGCGCAAACCCCGGCATGGTGTCCCACTTCGTCAAGCACGCTTTGCTCGATCTCAACGCGGCGCTTGGCCTCGAACGCGCCGTGCCGACCGAGCGAGCAGACTGGGCGGCGCTCGCGCGCGATCTCGGCGTGACGCTGATTCAGATTTCCGAGCGCGACACACAGGCGTCGGATCGTCCGAAACGACCCGGCGAATTCGTCAACACCTGGTCGATCGATGGCTTCGTCGACGAGCTGATGCAGCCGGCTGAGCTGTCACTTGGTACCGCCGAGCGTCGGCTACCCATAGGCGCGCACTGGCACCGCAAAGGCTGCGGTTCGGTCTATCTCAAGCGACCCGGCGGCGGCACCTACGCGCGCAGCTGGCTGCCGTCGCTCGGCGGCTTTCAGGGCCTGCTGTTGAGCCACGATGAAGTGTTCTCGATCGGGGATTATCTGTCGATACGCGACGAATACCGCCCTACCGTCATGTTTGTCTACCACCCCTGTGACGATGCGATGCTTTCGGCGCTCGAGCTCGAGGGCCGTGGCTGGCAGATGTTGCCGTCGCGACGAGTCATGACACGCGAAATCGTAACCGGTGTGGACGAGTTGGGTGTGTTGTTAGCTGGTCACGCACGTAACGCCTACTGGTTTGGTTCGCAGCTGTCGATCGAAGAGGCACGTCGGCATGTCGCGGAGTGCAATGCGACCAGCCTACAGGTTGCGGCCGGCGCGCTGGCCGCCACCGTGCAGGCTATCCGTCAGCCCCGGCGCGGCGTACTCGAGGCCGATGACCTCGATTTCGAAGCCAGTCTGGCTGTTGCACGGCCGTATCTTGGGCCGCTGGTCGGCGCGTACACCGATTGGACGCCCCTGCAGGGTCGCGGCGTCATGTTCGATGAGGATCTCGACGTCGATCGACCGTGGCAGTTGCAAAACGTGCGCGCCCGACAATGGCGTGCGTGATCGCGTCGCATCCGATAGAACAAGCTGTGGATGAGCTGTTGAGTGACGGTGGACACAAAATATGGGACTGCGCGCCGCGGCGTCGACGACGTTGCAGGTAAATAATCGTCACGCGTTCCACAGCACGGAATCGCCTAAAGCTCTGAAAAACAAAGCGAAAAGTTATACATCCGAATGATCGTCACGGCTTGACGAGTCCATTTCACGTAATTAGTCTGAGTCCCCCCCAACACAACATCTTGTGTCTCGCTGACAGCAAAAGGGAACCGGTCGGACGAGGGCAGGAGAGACGGCGGGGGGCGAGGGATGAATGCGGCCGTCTGACAGCGGGCGCCTACTTAAGAACCGTTTCAGCGGCGCTGCTACGCGATGGCAGCGCTGCGGCGCTCTTTCCCCCGCGAATACGTATGAAGGGGGCAACTTGCAACGTCTCGTTTGGGGGAGTGCTAGGATCAAATGAACAGCGTCATCAAGCTTGCGGACAAGGACATCGACAACATTCCGTTTCAGGAAGCGTCGCTCGATATCTGGGACAGGAAATATCGTCTCAGCGCCAAGGATGG
Organism: Pseudomonadales bacterium; assembly: GCA_020442965.1. Lineage (GTDB taxonomy): Bacteria > Pseudomonadota > Gammaproteobacteria > Steroidobacterales > Steroidobacteraceae > CADEED01. The sequence continues at coordinate 131 of JAGRJB010000638.1, read as the reverse complement.
CACGCCGATCGATGCTTCGATGGACGACACCTATAAACGAGTCGCGCGAGCGTTGGCGGATGTCGAGCCTGCCAGCGTGCGCGAACAGTGGTATGAGCGCTTCCTCTGGGCGCTGCGCCGTGGCGCCATTC
>JAGRJB010000637.1 GCA_020442965.1 Pseudomonadales bacterium | reverse complement strand
TCCATGCTGTAGGCCTCGATCATGCCACACAACACGATCCGGGCGCCGAGCGCCAGATTCTTGATCACCGCCACCAACGTATCGCCGCCGACGTTATCGAAATAGACATCGATGCCACTGGGGCAAGCGGCCTTCAAGTTGGTGGCGAGATCACCCTCTTTGTAATTCACGCAGGCGGCGTAGCCGAGCTCGCGCACGGCGTAATCACACTTCTCCTTGGATCCCGCTATCCCGACAACACGCGCACCCATCAGGCGCGCGGTTTGTCCAGCAGTACTACCCACCGGGCCGGTGGCGGCGGATACTACGAACGTGTCCCCAGGCTTCGGTTCACCTAACGACACCGTGCCGGCAAATCCTGTTAGGCCAGGCATGCCGAGCACACCGAGCGCGGTGGAAATTGGCGCGACCGCGGGATCGATCCTGCGCACGCCGTCACCTTTTGACACGGCATACTGTTGCCAGCCGTTGCGCACGGCGACATATTCACCCGCCTGGTATTCCGGGTGCCTGGATTCGACGATCTGCGCGACAGTCTCGCCCACCATCACATCACCAGGCGCCAGCCGATCCTGATAGATCTGGCTGTTCTTCATCACGTTGCGATAGTACGGATCGAGCGACAGATAAATGGATCGCGACAGGAACTGCCCGTCGGCGGGTTTGGGAACCGCAACCTCATCCGCACCGAAATCCTCAAGGGTGGGTAACCCCTGAGGACTGCGGGCGAAAGTGATGCGCTGGTTCTTGCTACTCACAGTTGCCCGAGCACGTGCTCGGCCGAGGACACTTCGAACTTGCCAGGCGCCTCGATATTGACGGTCTTGGCGATACCATCCGTGACGGTGATCGCGAAGCGTTGGCCACGCTCACCCATGCCAAAACCTTTGGCATCGAGCGACAGGCCCAGGGCCTTGGCGTAATCGCCATTGCCATCGGCCAACATCAGCACTTTGTCGCCGACGTTGCTGCTCTTGCCCCAGGCATTCATGACGAACACGTCGTTCACCGCCATGCAGGCGATCGTATCGACGCCTTTTTCCTTGATTTTCTCAGCATGCTGCACGAAGCCTGGCAGATGCTTGGCATCGCAGGTCGGCGTGAACGCGCCTGGCACCGAGAACAGCACGACGGTCTTGCCCTTGAACAATTCGTTGGTGCTGATGTCCTTGGGGCCATCCTTGGTCATGTGCTTGAGAGTGCCCGAAGGCATTTTGTCGCCAGCTTTGATAGCCATAGTGAATACTCCTGCTTCTTAGACGGAACGGGTGGTCTCAACCGAGATCTTGTCAGCCGTACGGCCGTTTCAGGTACTGGCCCTGCGCGCTGCCGACGACATTGCCCTCATTGTAAATGAGATTCCCTCTCAAATACGTGCTGACCACGCTAGCCGACATCTCCATGCCTTCAAATACGGAATAACCCTGCGAGGATTCGGACATTTCGCCGCTTGCCACGAAGCTCTTGTTCGGGTCGACCAGCACGATATCGGCGTCGAAACCCGCTGCTATGTCGCCCTTGGCCCCGAGTCCGAAACGACGCGCGGGATTGAACGACGTGAGTTCGGCGACGCGATTCAGCCCCAGTCCGCGCTTCCTGCCCTCGGTGAGGAGCGCCGGCAACAGGAACTCGGTGCCGCCGAAGCCGGACTTCGACATGAAGATCGGCGTGTCCTTGCCCTGGCCGCTGCTGTGGGTCTTGGACTCGGCCTTGCAACACGCATGGTCCGAGCACACCCAGTCGAGTTTGCCATCGAGCAGCTTCTCCCACAGATATTCGACGTCTTCGCGCGAACGTATCGGCGGATTGACCTTGGCCCAGCTCTTGGCTTGGGTGTCGTAGTCGAGGCACAAGTGGCCGATCGTGACTTCGCGGCGGAAGTCGACGTGCGGAAAGGCCTTGGCCATGGTGAGTGCCGCATCGATCGCTTTGCGGGAAGTGAGGTGCAGCAGATTGATGTTAGCCAGGTTCGTTTCGTTCGCCAGGTACGAGGCAATGGAGATTGCCAAGCCCTCGCTGTGCGGCGGCCGCGCGGCGCTGTAAGCGCGCAACCCGGTCAGCGGTGCACAATCGGCGCAGCTGGGGTCGAAAGTTTTGCCATGCAGGTAAGTATCAAGGTCTGTGACCTTCGCCCCGCCCTCCACCATTTTGGTGTAGGCATTGAGGATCTCGGCCAGCTCACAGTGCAGCGACAGCGAAATCGAGTCTTTCAGGTGCGGATGCTTCTGGATCGCGCGCTGCACACCGCGCATCACGAACTCGAAGTGTGCGATGTCGTATTTCTCGTCCTCGCCGACCATCAGGAACTCGTGCTGTTTGCCGGATGCGCCGTGCAATCCGTAGCCGCCGTAGAACATGAAGA
>JAGRJB010000636.1 GCA_020442965.1 Pseudomonadales bacterium | reverse complement strand
CCGCATCGTAGGGGTTGCCGAGCTGCGCCAGCCAATCGAGGGCACCGGCGTTGTCGTCCTTCCAGTTCAACCCTACCAGCGGTACACGCTTCTCCGCGCCTGCCTGCATCAACATCGCATGTTCGGCACGACACTCGCCACACCACGTCCCCCAAACGTTCAGAACGTACGGGTGGCCCGCATACTGGGACGAGGCAACCTTGCGCGCCGGATCCAGGAGATTCGGCAACGTGAACTGCGGCGCCGGTTTGCCAAGCAACGCCGATGTCAGTGTGCTCTTATCGGGCGAACGCTTCACGCCGATGCCCAGCACCACGACTAGCGCCGCTAACACAACGAGTGGTAGTAGAAACTTGGGTCTCAAGAGGTCGCACCTTCGGTCGCCGTGCCCGCGTCGAGCGCTTGCTGTTCGGCCCGGCTGACGAGACGGTAGCGTCGATCAGATGCAGCGATGGCACCGCCAAATGCCATCAGAAGTGCTGCGAGCCATATGTAGTCGATCAGCGGCCGGATCTGCGCACGAATGCTCCAGCGCCCGGCACCGAGATCCTCACCGAGCGCAGCGAACAAGTTCTTGTTCCAGCGCGTATCGATGTCGGCCTCGGTCATCACCTGGCCCTGCACCCAATAATTGCGCTTCTCTGGAAACAGCCGACCGACCTGCTGGCCATCGCGGAAAACGGTGATCTCGCCGCGTACGCCGTCGTAGTTAGGGCCCTCGAGCGGTTTGACGCTGTCGAACCGATACGCATAGCGGCCTAACTGCAACGACTCGCCAGGCTTGAGCGCGGCATCGCGTTCGATCGTGTAAGACTCGACTACGGTGAGCGAGAGGACGAAAACGCCGAGCGCCATGTGGGCAATCGTCATACCCACGACCGATCGCGACAAAGTCAGTTTGCGACGCCAGCGATCGAGCGGATCGACCAGCGAGGAAGCGATGATCCAGATGCCGAGAACTGCACCGACAGTGGTCAACCACTTTCCCGATCCATAGGCGCCGTAGATCAGCGCGAGCCCTAAGGCCAGCGCCAGCGCGAACGTTTTCACCAGTACGCGCTGTTTGTCGCTGAGCCGCCCGCGCTTCCAGTTGGCGTGAATGCCGACCGACAGGAGTGCGAGCAGGGGAATGATGGGTAGCAGGAAGGTCGGATTGAAGTACTGCGGACCAACCGACAGCGCGCCGAAGCCGAGCGCGTCGGAGATCAGCGGCGCCAGGGTGCCACCGAATACGACTGTCGCTGCAATGATCAACAGGATGTTGTTGAACAGCAGGAACGACTCACGTGCGCTCAGCTCGAATCCCGCCTGTGAACGCAGCAGTGGCGCGCGCCATGCGTACAGACTCAACGCGCCACCGATCACCACGATGAGGAAGGCGAGAATGAACATGCCGCGCGACGGGTCGGCCGCGAAGGAATGCACCGATACCAACACGCCTGAGCGGACCAGGAAGGTCCCCAGCAGACTCATGCTGAATGCGATAATCGCTAACAACAGTGTCCAGCTCTTGAAAAGACCGCGCTTGTCGGTGACCGCAAGCGAATGAATGAGCGCCGTGCCGACCAGCCAAGGCATGAATGACGCATTCTCGACCGGGTCCCAGA
>JAGRJB010000635.1 GCA_020442965.1 Pseudomonadales bacterium | reverse complement strand
CCGGGTTGTCACGTGCGCGAGCACGGGCACAAGCAAAACCACGAGCTGATTTTCATCTACGAAGGCACGGGTACCGTCACGATTGAAGGCGAAACCCAGGATATCGGGCCTGGTTCGACGGTCCTGTTTGGTCGTTACGCGCGTCATCGTATCGCCAACACGGGTGACACCGACATGAAACTGTTCTGGGTATTCAGTCCGCCGGGTCTCGAGGACTGGTTCGAGGGTATTGGCCGTGAGCGCAAGCCGGGCGATGCCATGCCCGCACCATTCGATCGTCCGGCCAACGTTGCCGACGTGCAGGAGCGCATGCGTTTCGTGCCGCCGATGCCGCCTAAGTGATCGTTCTGACGCACTCGGACCTTGAGCAGGTCCTAACAACGGACACCTGTCGGGCTGCCATGGCAGGGGCGATGCGCGCCACCTCGGCGCGTAATTGCGTGTTGCCGTTGCGGCAATTCATGCCTATTCCGGAGCGCCCTGGCAAGCTGGGCTTGATGCCCGGGTATCTTGGGGCAGAGGGCGACGTGCCAGCCCGCTTTGGCGTCAAAATTGTAAGCAAATACGAGCGACCACCGGGTGATCCGCACGGCACGCATGTGGGTGCTGTGATGCTGTTCGATGGCGCTCAGGGTTTGCCGCTGGCACTGTTCGAAGGTGGCACACTAACGGCGATTCGGACTGCCGCGACGACGGCGCTGGCTACCGAAATGCTGGCGCGCGCGGATGCACGTCATCTCTTGATTGTGGGCGCCGGGGAGGAGGCACGCTATCACATTCGGGCACTGTTGCGCGTGCGGCCCTTCGAGCTGCTGACAGTGTGGGCGCGGCGACCGGAGCGAGCTGCGGACATGCTGTCTGCCCTGCAACTGCCATCGACGCTGAAACAAGCCGTCGCTGCCGATTTAAGCTCGTCAGTCGGTGAAGCTGATGTGATCTGCACGGTGACCTCTGCCAAGGAGCCCATCCTCCGTGGCGAATGGTTGCCGGGCGGCGTGCATCTCAATCTGGTCGGTTCTGCGATCCCGACGACTGCGGAAGTCGACTCGATCGGGGTCGCGCGAGGCCGCTTCTTTGTCGACTATATCGACGCGGCCAAAGCGCAGGCCGGTGAGCTGCTCGCCGCGATTCGCACGGGTGCAGTCACGGAAGACCACATTGCCGGAGAGATTGGCGACGTGCTGCTCGGCCGCAAGCCAGGTCGCGAGTCCCCGACGGAGATTACGATCTATAAGTCGTTAGGCGTGACCACACAGGACCTCGCGGCAGCGGAGTTAGCTTATCGACTGGCCTGCGAGCGTGGCATAGGACAGCAGATCGATCTCGGCGCTTAACAACGGCAGCTTCTAAGCGTCTGTTTGATTTCTTCGAGGACGGCGGGGTCCTCGATCGTCGCTGGAACGTTGTATTCTCGGCCATCAGCAATGGCCCGCATCGTGGCCCGCAAAATCTTGCCGGAGCGAGTCTTGGGCAGGCGAGCGACGATCAAACAACGTTTGAAACTGGCTACGGCACCGACTTCGTCCCGTACTCGTTCGATCAGCTCAGTCTGGACGCTGCCGTGACTGCTAGTGACGCCAGCTTTCAAGATCACAAGTCCGACCGGCACTGTGCCCTTGAGCTCATCGGCCACGCCGATGACCGCGCACTCCGCGACCGCCGGGTGTCCGGCGAGCGCCTGCTCGAGTTCGCCGGTCGAGAGACGATGTCCGGCGGTATTGATCACGTCGTCCGTTCGTCCCATGACATAGACATAGCCGTCGGCATCGATGTAGCCGCCATCACCCGTGTGGTAGTAGCCCGGATACGCGCTGAGGTAGCTGGCGACAAACTGGTCGTCGTTGTTCCATAGCGTTGGCAGGCTGCCAGGTGGTAGCGGCAACGTTACCACGAGAGCACCGTGTTCGCCCGCCGGAAGAGGCTTGCCGGCATCGTCGACCACGCGAATATCGTAGCCAGGCACCGCCTTCGCCGGGCTACCAGGTTTGATGGCTAACTGCTCGACGCCGAGGCAGTTAGCGACCATCGGCCAGCCGGACTCGGTCTGCCACCAGTGATCGATCACGGGAATGCCGAGCTGCTGAGTCGCCCAGCTCACCGTATCCGGATCGGCGCGTTCGCCGGCGAGGAACAGGGTCTGCAGGCTGGACAGGTCGTAGGTCTGGATGAGCTCGCCGTTCGGGTCTTCCTTCTTGATCGCCCGGAAGGCGGTCGGCGCGGTGAACAGCGCCTTCACTCCGTGCTCGGAGATGATCCGCCAGAACACCCCGGCATCGGGCGTGCCGACCGGCTTGCCCTC
>JAGRJB010000634.1 GCA_020442965.1 Pseudomonadales bacterium | reverse complement strand
ATGTTGCCGCCCATGCTGTGGCCGATCACGCGTGCCGGCACGTCCGGCGTCAGTACGTCGAGCAGCTCCTCGAGATCGGCGAGGTAGTCCGGGAACCAGTAGCTAACACCTGTCGAGTCGGTGCCCCCGAAGCCTCGCCAATCCGGCGCCACCAGACTCCAGTCGGCTGGCAGCTCGTCGACCAGAAACTGAAATGTGAGCGCACAGTCCATGAAGCCGTGCAGCAACACGATCGGATCCGGGGATTCCGGCCCCCAGCGCACTAGCCGATGACGCAAGCCGCGAATGTCACGAAACTCGATCCGGGCGGTTACTTTTGTCATTCTGTCGTCGGTGTTAATGTGTCCCTTTTAGGGGACGCTAACATGAATGAGGTCAGCAAGGACGATCGCAACATGGGTCTGTTTGCGCACCTCGCTGCCCTGGCCGGGTTCGTCATTCCGATGGCCGGCAACATCATCGGGCCACTCGTCATCTGGCTCACCCAAAAGGACAAGTCGGCATTTGTTGCTGATCAAGGCGCCGAGGCGATCAATTTCAACATCACCGTATCGATCGTGGCGGTCGTGCTATGGGCGATTTCGATGACGATCATCGGGCTGATCGTCACCATCCCGGCATTTGCAGTGCTCGGTATCGCTTGGCTGGTACTCACCATCATCGCTGGCGTCAAAGCGAGCAACGGTGAGCGCTACCGCTACCCGTTTACGTGGCGCTTGGTGAAATAGCCTTCCTGACGAGCAGCCTAGCCGCCGAGAAAGAGCTGGTAGGCGGGGTTGCTCGTTTCGTCAGCATAATCGAAGTGCAACTCGTTCAGATGATCGACGAAGTCATCGCGCTCGGTCAGCGGCACCTGGATGCCGGCTAACACACGCCCATGATCGGAGCCGTGATTGCGGTAGTGAAACAGCGTGATGTTCCAGTGCGACCCAACCGCCTGTAGAAACTTGAGCAGCGCGCCCGGTCTTTCCGGGAACTCGAACCGGTAGAGCAGCTCGTCGCTGAGGCCGCGCACGCGGCCACCGACCATGTAGCGTATGTGTAGCTTCGCAACCTCGTTGTCGGTCATGTCGGTCACGGGGTAACCGACGGCCGTTAGATTCTCGACTAACTCATCGCGCTCGGCGCGGCCGCCGGAAAGCGCCAATCCCACGAAAATCTGCGCGCGTTGCTCGCTTGCGAGACGATAGTTGAATTCCGTCACGCTGCGCCGACCGAGTTGCTCACAAAACCGCAGAAAGCTGCCGCGCTCCTCCGGAATTTCCACTGCTAACAACACTTCGCGCCGCGCACCGAAGTCTGCACGCTCGGCGATGTGCCGCAGTCGATCAAAATTCATGTTTGCGCCACAATTGACTGCAACCAGCCGTTTGTCCTGCCAGCCCGTGCGCGCGACATACTGCTTGATGCCGGCGATTGCCAGAGCGCCGGCCGGCTCGACGATCGAGCGGGTATCCTCAAAAATATCCTGGATGGCAGCGCAAATCTCGTCCGTATCTACCAGTACGATCTCATCGACATACTCACGTGCGAGCCGAAACGTCTCCTCACCCACGCGCTTGACCGCAACGCCGTCTGCGAAGAGCCCGACCCGCTCGAGCGTGACACGCTCGCCAGCCTTCAGCGAGGTATGCATGGAGGCAGCATCGGCAGGCTCTACGCCGATGATCTTGACGCGTGGATAGAGATATTTCGTGTAAACGGCAATGCCTGCGATCAGGCCACCGCCGCCGATCGGCACGAAGATCGCATCGATGGCACCGCTCGTCTGGCGCAGAATTTCCATCGCGATCGTCCCTTGCCCCGCGATCACATCCGGATCATCGAAGGGATGGACGAAGACGAGTTGCCGCTCCCGCGCTTGCGCCAGTGAGTGTTCGTAGGCACTGTCGTAGTCATCACCGTGAAGCACGACCTCTCCGCCGAGCGCGCGTACCGCCTGCACCTTGATTTCAGGAGTCGTGACCGGCATCACGATGACGGCCGGAATTCCGCGCCGCTGCGCCGCGAGCGCTACGCCCTGCGCATGGTTGCCCGCGGACGCGCAAATCACCCCACGCCTGGCAACAGAGTCCGACAAATGCGCGATCTTGTTGTACGCACCGCGCAATTTGAACGAGAAGATCGGCTGCAAATCCTCGCGCTTCAGCAGAATAGAATTGGCAAGCCGTCGCGACAGGCGCTGTGCAGGCTCGAGCGGTGATTCGATCGCGACATCGTACACGCGCGCTTTGAGAATCCTCTCGATATAGGCGTCTGGCATACCTGTTAGGGCTCGTCGCTGGGGGTTGCGGCAACCCACGGGCGCGCGAAAGCACCGTAGATCCGGTCGATGAATTCTTTTTTT
>JAGRJB010000633.1 GCA_020442965.1 Pseudomonadales bacterium | reverse complement strand
TGGTGCTGCCTGGCAGTGTCAGCGCATGCCGAGCGACCAGGCCGCCCATACTGTGTGCAACGACGAGGATTTCCCGCGCCGAATCTTCGCGCAGTTGCGCGGCAAAGCGCCGGCCCGAGTCCTCGATGGTGCGTCGCCAGTCGTAGTCCCACAGGATCGGGTCGAAGCCGGCGCGCTGCAGTCTGAGGTGCAGCTTGATATAGCCATAGAGCAGCACACCCAGTGCCAAGACGGGCGAGCGTTCGCTCAAGGTCAGTTTTGTGAGTCGCCCGAAAGCAATATCGATCGGATCGACCCACAGGACGTCAGGTGGCTTGGGTTTTGCCCGCAGCAGGCCGAGCTGTGAGCCCATGATGCCGGGCAGTACGTAGACGCGTGGGCCGCCGCGGGTGCGGGTGCGTCGCACTTCCTGTGCGAGAGTGGCCAGCTCCTCATAGAGAGCCGGTCCGAAGAAATCGGTGAGCACGGCCTGCGCGGTACCGCTCGCGAGCATCGCCGTGAGTGAGTCGGCATCGAACGACAGCTTGTCGTAGGGCGTAACGTGCGCGGCGCGATCGGCCTTGCTGCGCGAACTGCGGTTGGTCATGTACTCAGTATGCCAGACAGCTTGACCGGGCCTCGCTGCCTGGCCGACTCACTTGCTAGTTCGTGAACGCATGCGCCGCGATCTCGCGCAGCAACGCCGCGATCGCCGGTTTGCGCGCGCTCGACTTGCGCCACACGGCGCCGACGGTGCGCGTGGGCGCAGGTCTGGCGAATGGCCGTACGTTGACGCCGCGCGAGCCGCCATACACGCCGCGGCTGGCGAGTTCGGGTAGTAAGGTGATGCCCGAGCCGGCGGCGACCATTTGACGCAGTGTCTCGAGGCTGGTGGCGCGGAAGTCCTGCTTCTCGGTGACGGCTGAGTGGCTGCATACTTCGAGTGCCTGATCGCGCAGGCAGTGGCCATCTTCGAGCAGCAGCAGAGTCTCCCCCTCCAGGTCGTCGACCCGAATGGTCGTTCGCTTGCTGAGCGCATGATGAGCCGGCATGGCCACGACGAAGGGCTCGCGATACAGCTCGCGCGCCTCGAGTCCATTGAGATCCACCGGCAACGCGAGGATACCGACATCGAGCTCACCGGCGTGCAGCTTCGTCAGCATGGGTTCTGTTCGATACTCATACAGCATGAGTTCCAACCGTGGCAGGCTCTTGCGAATCCGGGCGGCGACGCGCGGCAGTAGGTAGGGTCCGACGGTCGGTATGAGGGCCACTCTGAGCTGTCCTGCGAGCGGATCGCGACTGCTGCGGGCAAGCGCGACAATCTCGCCACTGGCATCGAGCATCTGACGAGCGCGCGTGACGACCGCGGCGCCGGTCGGCGTGAGTGACACGCGCTTCGATGAACGTTCGATCAATTGCACGCCGAGACTGGCCTCGAGCTTCTTGAGCTGCGCAGACAGGGTGGGCTGGCTCACGAAACACTGTTCGGCCGCGCGACCAAAATGGTTCGTGTCGGCGACGGCCACGAGGTAGCGCAGATCCTGGAGTTTGAGTGCGACCATCGGTCACTACAATGATAGAGAAAACCTATTGACATTATAGAATCAATCGATTGGATTGTCGACGCCTCCAACGCTACGCTACTGCCTGAGCATTATTGATCTGAACAGGAGACGATCATGTTAGGCATTGGACAGAGATTTCCGCAGTAC
>JAGRJB010000632.1 GCA_020442965.1 Pseudomonadales bacterium | reverse complement strand
TCATCGATCCGGCCGACACCCGCATGTGCTTGGGCCTGGGGCTCAGCGCTGCGCTCAATGCACCCATCCCGGCGACGCGTTTCGGCGTGTTCCGGATGTGATCTTGGTCGAGGATAGCGTGCCGACATGAGCTACACGACGCTGGAGCTAACAAAAGAGGCGGCCGTCACGACCATCTGGTTGAATCGGCCCGACGTTCGCAACGCCTTCAATGACACGCTCATCGCCGAGCTCGACGCGGCGCTGGTCGCGCTGGCCGCCGACGATGCGGTGCGGGTCATCGTGCTGGCGGCGCGCGGCGCGGCGTTCTCGGCGGGCGCCGACCTCAACTGGATGCGGCGCATGGCGAACTACTCCGACGAGGAGAACCGCGCCGACGCCCTGAAGTTGGCGCGGCTGCTGCAGCGCCTCGCGACTCACCCTCGGCCAACCATTGCGCGGGTGCACGGTGCTTGCTATGCGGGTGGGGTGGGTTTGGTGGCCGCTTGCGACCTGGCGATCGCAGCCGCGCCCACGGTTTTTTGTCTGACGGAAGTGCGCATCGGCCTCATCCCGGCGACGATAGCGCCATATGTCGTGCGTGCCATCGGCCCGCGTGCGGCGAGTCGTTACTTCCTGACTGCGGAAACGATGCCCGCACCGGTCGCGCACACCCTCGGTCTGGTGCACGATTGCGTCGCGCCGCAAGAACTCGACGTCGCGATCGCTCGATGGGCACAACATTTGCGCCAGGGTGCTCCGGGTGCGATCGAAGCTTGTAAGCGATTGATCCGCGACGTGGCGAGCGGGCCGCTCGGCGAGCCCGTCATCGCTGACACTGCGGCACGAATCGCGGCGGCACGTGCGTCTGTCGAAGGGCGCGAAGGTGTGCAGGCGTTCCTCGAGCGACGCAAGCCGAGATGGATCGAGTGACCGCCCGCCGCATGTTCAGCAAGATTCTGATCGCCAACCGGGGCGAGATTGCCTGTCGGATCGCACGCACCGCGCGCCGCATGGGCATTGCTACGGTGGCCGTATACTCGGACGTCGATCGCGATGCGCTGCACGTGAAGACCTGCGACGAGGCCTATCACATCGGCGCCGCGCCAGCTAACGAGAGCTACCTGCGTGGCGATGCGATTCTCGCTGCGGCGCGCGCGAGTGGGGCGCAGGCCATCCATCCGGGTTACG
>JAGRJB010000631.1 GCA_020442965.1 Pseudomonadales bacterium | reverse complement strand
ATCGCGGTCCGAATTTCCGAGCTGGAGCAACAGGCCGGCATGGAAGCTGGCAGGACGGATCTGATTGCAATCATCGAAACAGCGCTGGGCGTCATGCGGGCTGAAGAGATCGCTGCGGCCACACCGCGCCTCAGTCGCCTTGCGTTTGGCGGTGCCGACTACACTAACGACTTGAATCTCGAATGGACAGCCGAAGAGCGCGAATTGGATTTCGCACGGGCGCGTCTCAGCCACGCTTCTCGCCTGGCGGGAATCGAGCCACCTGTCGATACCGTCGTCGTGCAGATCAAGGATCTCGAGCGCTTCAGACGTTCCGCACGGCTCGGCAAACAAATGGGATTTCTAGGCAAATTGTGCATACATCCGGATCAGGTCGCCGTTTGTCACGAGGTGTTTACGCCGACGCAGGCCGAGCTCGAGCACGCACAAGCGATCGTCTTCGCGTTCGAAGAAGCCGAGGCGCAGGGGCTCGCTGCGATTCAGCACAAAGGCGCATTCGTCGATTATCCGGTCGCGCACAAGGCGCGGCGAGTTCTGGCGCTGGCGCGCAGTCGTTGAGAGCCGCTGCCAGACAACGGCGCTGAACGCGCTAGCGGGCCGTCTTTCGTCTGAGTTCAACGACGAGAATCCCGGCGATGATCAGTGCCGTACCGATCAGTTGGGCCACGGTCAGCCTTTCATGCAGCAGCACGGCCGCTAACAGTATCGTCGTGGGTGGACCAACGGTGCTCGCCACGGAGCCACGCTGCGCACCGACGCGCTTCACGCCTTCGGCTTGCATCAAGGCAGGAAAGAACATGCAAACGATCGCCATGAAGATGAGGGTCAGCCAGATCGGTGCGCCGTAGTTCTTGATCTCGCCAGGAGTTCCGAGTAGCGCAAAGTGCAGTCCGAGCGCAACTCCTGCGGTTGTCATCGCGACCAACGTAAAGCGCGCGCTGCCGAGTACGTGGGTGTAGCGCGCGCCAATCAGGAAGTAGATCGCATAGGTCAGCGCCGCGACCAGTACCAGGCCGGATCCTAACAAGTTAGCGCTGACGACATCCTTCTCGAACCCGCCGACGGCCAGGAAAATGCCGAGATAGGTGATGCTCACGGCACTGACCACTTTGCGGCTGGGCCACTGTCGGTCACGTACCGAGCTGATCAGGACGACCATCGCAGGATAGCTGAACAGCAGAATGCGTTCGATGGAGGCATCGATCAACGTTAATGCATAGAAATCGACGATCGCGCCAAGATA
>JAGRJB010000630.1 GCA_020442965.1 Pseudomonadales bacterium | reverse complement strand
CGGTATCGAGGCCTTTCTCCTTCAGCGCATCGTTGAGCGGCAAGAAGTGGCTGTTGTAAGTCAGGTCGATCGCAGTGCGCACCGCCTGGAGGAGAACGCCACCCCGACGCTTGAAGATTTCGACCTGCGGGTCATGTTTTTCGATGGCATTGGCGAATACCATGAAGGGCCAAAGCGCATAGCGCTGGTAATAGGGTCCCTCGGCATAGTAGCCGTCGGGTGAGAGCAGTACGTCGATCTGACGCAGGAATCCGGCCGACCCGTCTTGGCGCGATCCCTTCAGGGCTCGCTCGACCAGGCTCCGATCGCCCAGCACATAGCCGGTCATTCCAACTCCGGCCGTTGCCCAGGTTGCATGATTGTGGATTCGATCGAAGGTGTCGACGCTCTCGATCGAGAGGAAATCCGCTACCTGTCGAAACAGTCGATCTATCTTCTCGCGATCCGGTTCGGTCAGGTCGCCACGAATCAATTCGTAGCCCTGGATGGCATTTACCAGCCAGACCGCATCGTTCAGAACCTGCCAGAACAGCCTGCCACTATGCTCATTTGCGCGGGCAGGATGCGGTCCCAGAGTCGGATAGAGTTCCGCATACGCGAGGAGCATGGATCTGGAAAAGTCGAGATAGCGGCGGTCACCAAACAACCGGTAGAGTTGTCCGGCTTCATAAATGGCGCGGTAATTCTCTTTGTGTTGCTCGTGAGTTGCGCCCCCGCCAACATCCTTTGGCACAGGCACGTCGATTCCGCCGCGCATCATGTCCGCCAGGAATTCGCGTGACCGAGCCACCTCAGCGTCGAATAGCGTGGCGGCGGAGTTCTCTACCGAAGCCGCCGGGCTCGGAGTCGAAAACAATGGGCCAACGATGCAAGCCGCCGCCAGTGCGCAGGCAAATATTCTGCTCATTGCATCCGGTTCTCCCGAATCGAGGCGCGCTCGGGCCCGCGGTAAAGGAGTTCGACCATCGTGGGGGCCGGTGTGGCCTCGAATACGTTGTCAGAAATTTCCGTGTTCGGTTCGCCAGCACTATGTGTTACCGAGACACCAGCGCTGCGGAGAAAGTGATTGCCCGAGATGCGAGTGACCTGGACTCCAGACAATTGCACCGAGCCGCTGTCCACGATCGTGCTTCCAGTTAGCATGACCCTGGGCCCAAAAGTACTTTCATCCGTGCCGCCTCGCAACAAGTCGATGACGGTGGCGACTCGGGTAAACCGCACGTTGTCGAACACGACTTCTTCGGCGGGATACAGACCCGCGTTGCCGCGTTCGGCCGCGCCCGCGAACGCCGCGCCGGAAACGTCGGCAATGTCGCTATCGGCTATGCGGATCTGTGCGGCAAAGGTGCCCGGCGTTGTCGCGATCAGATCGAAAGCCGGGCCGACCGCGAGATCGGAGAATCGGCAGTTAGTGATGTCCACTATGTAGTTCTTTAGCATGGACCGGCTCTGGGTCCGGATCACGGCATTGCCCGATCGTGCCGGAGCCCGTGCGCCGCTGATGGTCAGACCCCGCAGCCGAAGACTCCCGCCCTCGAGAATTTCGAACAGCGTTTCCCCACGAAAGGTCAGTCGAGCGCCAGCGCCGGAAACGGTCACGGAGTGTCGGATCAGCAGCGGTGACGTAAGCTCGATCTCGCTCGATTCGAGATCGATGAGGTCACCGTCCGTGGCCTGGTCGATTGCGGCAGCTAATCCGGCGGCGGAATCGACACGAATCGTTGTGCCCGTTGCTCGCGCGTGTGCCTGTGCCTTCGGACCGGGATACCAGTCCACCCCGACCGCGGGCCGCGAAATCCTTGCGAGTGTTCTCGGTGCACCGATAGCCGCCAACGCTGGATCGGTCGGGTAGAGCAAACCGTTGGCGGCGCGTTCGAGCGCGAACTCCTGCCGGCGAAATCCAGCGGCTTCCGGTACGTCGACATTGACTACATTGTCGCGCGAGCTGATGCCGCTCGTGCTGGCGTCTACCCGCACGGCGGGTGCGGGACTGTTCGACCACACCAGATTCCGAAACATCTGCACATCCTGCGGCGCAAGCGAACGCTCCGCACTCGCACCAGCTCCGAGGATGACAGCGGACGAATCGATGATGCTGTTATTGCTGATCGAGGCGCCGCGAACCTGATGGTAACGATTGATGGGCGAATTCGGTACGCCATTCATCACTGTCAACGCGCTGGAAAAGCCGCTCCCCGTAAGTCCCTCCAAGTAATTACCGCGCACCGTCTGATTCCGGTTGATCACTCGAATGCCGCCAGTGTTAGGTAAACCGTGGCCGAGGAACACATTGGCCTCGACCAAATTCCCATTGCCGTGACGCAGTACCAACGCGCCCTGCGAGCGGAGAAAGAGGTTGCGCCGAACGATGTTGCCTCCGGACTTGATCGAGACGATTTCGACCTCGCCATCACAACGTTCAAATATGTTGTCCTCTACGACAGACAGCGAATTGCTGAGCGATTCATCGCTTGTTCCGATTCGGATCGTTTCGCCGCCATTCGAACCGAGGAGCGGCCTCGGGCCAAAGTAGTTATGATCGATGTGCACGCGATTATCGAGCGGCCATCCCTTGGCCCGAACGACCACGAACATTGCGCCGACGTTTTGCTTGCCCTCGAAATGGGAGTGATCGACACGGATGTTACGACCATGGATCGCAACCCAGTGATCCTCCATGCGCCGGTCAGTGTTGCTGAAACCGTCGATTACGATATTTGTCAGGCGGAGGTTTTCCGTCCATCGGTTGGCGATGCGGGTGACTATCACCGCGCCGTCCAGAGGTTGGCCGTTCCGGAACACGAGATCACGTACGATCAGATGGCGACCAGCAGTGCGCAAAGTTGATTGCCCGGCAATGATCACACCGCCCGGCGTTGCGCTACGCAGTGTGATGGGCTTCTTTGCGGAGCCGCTGGCCTCCAGCTTGATGTCGAGATCCCGCCACTCGCCATTCGCAAGCAGAATGGAATCCCCGGGCTGCGCTGATCGGATGGCTTCTTGCAGTTTGACGGAGTCCTGAACTGGCACCAGCCAGTCACGGGCGATAGCCTTTGCGGCGCACGTTAGCTGCAGGGCCACCAGAACGGCTAGGACTGGAAGCATTGGGTTTGCAGCTCGGAAGGCGTGGCCTGGCGGGGCGCGCAGGCGGACGGGGGTGACGATGCATGCCACCGCGCTCGGGAAATTACGGAATGCTGAGTCCTGCGCCACTCGGTCTCCCCTCAAACCTGCTGACAATTTGCGTTGTACGTATCGACGGCGGCTTTTAATTGACCAATTAATCATACCAGTTTTTCAGATGAGAGATACATTGGGTCACAGGCATGCAACTATTGCAGTGCAATATTTGCCAGGCAGCGAGAGCGCATTCGGTCTGCGATCGTTCTGCCAAGGAGTCGGCCTATCGCTCCAGCGACACCCCTAACGCGCAAGACTGGTCAGAATGGCGTACCAAAGATCTCCAACGATAGGGCCTTACATCTGCGCAGAATCCAGCGAACACGGCCTATTTCGGGCTGTTGGGCTCCTGGTTCGGGAGCAGTACCGCGAGCCAAGGGCAGTCTTCCCGGTTTCACAAGGGCACCAGTGGCAAATCGGCTCCGTTCGATGAGGCTTGTAGCACTGCTGTGCTTGGACAATCTGTAACTTTTGTCCTACCAATACTTCTCAATTGTATTACAAATAGGTTGACACATCTGGTCGAGTTGGTTCTTATACTCGGTCATTACCGGCTCGTAAAGACAGTCCAGGCCGCTAGGGGAGCAGATCGTGATCAATCAATTTCGACGAGGTAGAGCGGTGCTGACGTTGTTCGCGGCAACGCTGACGTGCATGTCCGCGAGTTTCGCGCAGGACCAGAGTGGCGACTTGCAAGAGATCGTCGTCACGGGCATCCGATCCTCTCTGACGAATGCGCTTGAGGAAAAGCGAGCCGCAGACAACCTGATCGAAGTAATCAGGGCGGAGGATATTGGCAAGTTGCCTGATCAGAACCTCGCGGAAGTTCTCGAGAATGTCACCGGCGTCCAGATCACCCGGCAGGCCGGCGTCGGCACCGGCGTACAAATCCGCGGTACGAACGCCAACCGTACGGAAATCAACGGTGTCTCCACTGTGGGTTCTGGTGCTGGACGTAGCGGCATCAATTTTGATGATGTGTCGGCGTCAATTATCGCTGCAGTGGAAGTGACCAAAGCATCCGAAGCGAAAACCATTGAAGGGTCGGTGGGTGGCACGATCAACCTGAAGACCATTCGCCCGCTGAACTTGCGCGAGACGTTAGCGACGATCCGTCTCCAAGGGGAGCAAAGTGATCTGTCAGCCGATAACGACATAACACCCAGGGTATCAGGCACCCTGGGAAACAGATGGTCTACTGACGCCGGCGAGATCGGAGTCGTGATCAGCGGAAGTTATGCAGAGTCGGATGTCACCGCGTTCCGCCCTC
>JAGRJB010000629.1 GCA_020442965.1 Pseudomonadales bacterium | reverse complement strand
ATGGAAGGGCGGCAGATGGTCATGATGTTCGCGCCAAAAAAGAAGTAACCCGCAGCGTAACAACTGCGGATTCGCCTGTAGCGAGCGTACCCGACACACCGGGTACGCTTTGTGAACAGGGCTATAAAATAGGAGTTGATAGATATGCCCAAGTTGAAAACCAACCGGGCTGCGGCCAAGCGTTTTCGCAAAACGGCGAAGGGCTTCAAGAGCTATTCGTCCGGCCGCCGCCACAATCTCGGCCACAAATCTCGTAAGGTCAAGCGCAAGCTGCGGTCCGGGGGGTCGTCGCTCATTCACAAGAGCGATGTGCCTCGCGTTGAACAGCTGATGCCCAATTGCTAGCCACTAATTACGAGGTAGAAATCAAATGGCAAGAGTAAAACGCGGCGTCACTGCCGGAGCCCGACACAAGAAGGTCCTGGGGAAAGCAAAGGGCTACTACAATGCCCGGCGCAAGGTGTTCCGTAGCGCCAAGCAGGCGGTCATCAAGGCCGGACAATACGCGTATCGCGATCGTCGGCAGAAGAAGCGAGAGTTCCGTGCGCTGTGGATCACGCGCATCAATGCGGCCGCGCGCGAGTTCGGCTTGTCTTACAGCCGCATGATCAATGGTCTTGATCTGGCTGGCGTCGAGATCGATCGCAAAATGCTCGCGGACCTTGCCGTGAATCAACCGGAGGCGTTCGCGCAGATTGCGAAGCAAGCCAAAGCGGCGCTCGGGCCGG
The DNA here is from genome assembly GCA_020442965.1 of Pseudomonadales bacterium. Classification (GTDB taxonomy): domain Bacteria; phylum Pseudomonadota; class Gammaproteobacteria; order Steroidobacterales; family Steroidobacteraceae; genus CADEED01. Next base: position 873 of record JAGRJB010000629.1, on the reverse strand, counting down.
CCTGACGGCTTTGCCTGGTTGTTAGAGGGTCGAGTGGTGCCGCTACGGCGGCGCTTCGCGATCGCATGGCCGGGCGCCAGAGGGAGCAAGTCGAGCCCGCAATGTCGAACCTGGATGAACTCACTGCGCGTGCGCTTGCCGATATTGCGGCCAGTACGGACCTGGCCGCACTCGATGAGTTGCGTGTGCGACTCCTCGGCAAGAAAGGATCACTGACCGAGCAACTGAAGTCACTCGGCGCACTGCCCGCGAGCGACCGTCGGGCGGCGGGCGCGGCGATCAACGCGAGCAAGGAAAGTGTCCAGGCCGCCATCGAGGCGCGGCGTGACGTACTTGGCATGGCTGCAATCGCTGCGCGGTTGGCAACCGAGCGCATCGACATTTCGCTGCCTGGGCGTGGCGAAACGCGCGGCGGCCTGCATCCCGTCACTCGGGTGCGGCATCGGATCGAAGAGTTGTTTCGTCGTGCCGGCTTCGAAGTCGCCACGGGCCCCGAGATTGAGGATGACTTCCACAATTTCGAAGCACTGAATATTCCAGCCGATCACCCAGCGCGTGCAATGCACGATACGTTCTATTTCCCAGACGGTTCATTGCTGCGAACGCACACGTCACCGGTACAGATTCGCGCGATGCTAACGAGTAAGCCGCCGGTCGCCGTGATCGCGCCCGGCCGAGTGTATCGCCGTGACTACGACCTGACGCACACTCCCATGTTCCATCAAGTCGAAGGGTTGTTGGTTGATGAGGGTGTCAGCTTCGCCAACCTGAAAGCGACACTGCATCAATTCATGGAGGCGTTTTTTGAGCGTGATCTTTCGATGCGCCTGCGGCCGTCGTATTTTCCATTCACCGAGCCGTCCGCCGAGGTCG
>JAGRJB010000628.1 GCA_020442965.1 Pseudomonadales bacterium | reverse complement strand
TCCTGCCACTGACATGGCCGGCTTCCGAGTTCCACGTCACGTGGTCCCCAACCTCAAAGTGTTTTGTCATCACAATTTCCTCGCGGCGACTGTTCTAGTGGATAGGTCACTGTAGAGCCACGTACGTTCGCAAAGGGTGTCAGTTCACGCTTCTGGGTCCGGCTGGCACTGGCAATCTCCTCGACCCTGATTCCGTGCACTAACAGTGCATCCGCGATCAGCGAACGATGGCAGCGCCACGGCACAGCTTCGGCGCACATCAGCGCGACGCGCTGTGACTTCGCCGTTGTGATGAGACGCTGGAGATTCTCAGCAAATCCATTAGTCTGCATGTAATCGGCGTAGCCGCGAAACGATGCGTTGCGCCAACCCTGATTCGGCGAATCCAGTGCCGCGCGACGGAAGCCACCGAGACCGGCAACATGTGCATAGTCGATCCCCTCCGCCTGCAAGGCACTGGGGAGCGTCTCACGATTGAACTGCGGATTTCGGCGGGAACGCGGCACGCTGCGAACGTCAATTAGCTTCGTCACCGCGTGCGCTTTGAGAAGGGCGATGAATTCCTGCAGCGTCCGCGTCGAATGCCCGACGGTAAAGACGACGGTTTGGGCAGCGTCCATTCGCTTATGCCGCCGATTTCGCAACCGTCATGATTTCCGCCGACGTTGCGCCGCGAGTTCGGCGTTTGCGTGCAACAAGACCTCATCTGACAAACTGTGCTCCTCGCAAAGCCCTGGGCTCGAAGAGTGGCACCGGTACCGATCGCGTGGGTAACGCGCGCGTGACCGGCTTTGGATCGGTTCGATAGTATCGCTAGCATACTCGTTGCTGCATCCGTAAAGACCACAGCGATTGGCGTACGTCCGGCGCGCGCTGACGATCGCGACCACGGATTGGCTAACTATCGAATCGGATAAATGCGCTGGTCACGAGCGCGCAGGTTGCGGCGTGGATCGCACCGCAGCTGGTCATGCCGCAGCCGAAAACTCGAATAGCTCCTCGTTAGGACCGCGCACCAGCATGACGAGGCGCGCGCCATTCGGTGTCGTGGCGCGAGTGGGAGGCAATTCAACTGTGGCAGTGCCACTGTTCTCGAGGCGCGCGTGCAGGCCGCGCAGGTCGTCGACGTCGTGCGAGAACAGCGAGAATCCAAGATGCCCAGGCTGCATTCGGCCGACGAGGCGTTTTGCCTGCGCGTCAAAAAAGTGAATGAGCAGAATCTTGCCGCTCGCTTCTCCTCGCTCGGCATAGAGCAGGAAATGCACGCGTGTACCGGCCGGGACATCAACGAGTTCGTCCACCAGCGTGCGGTACTCGTCCGGCGTCTCTGCATCCGTGACGGCGACGAGTCCGAGCTGCTCCTCGTAGAACTGACGGCTGGCATCGAGATCACCGCAGATGACCGATGCCGTGGCGATCTCGCTGAACAGACCGTCGGGACTACCTGCCCGCAGTGAGGTGCGAGCATGTCGATGCCCAACCATCAGTAGCACCGGCACATCGTCAGGACCCGACACGACGACTTCCTCGCTGATGGTCTGGCCGATCTGGTGCTTGCGGGGCGCCGAACGGGCAGGGTAGCCGGCCTTTACGACTCGCGCGATGATGGGCGCGATCGGATCCGCTACATAGAAGTCGATCGCCTTGGGGCCGATATCGAGCGGCGAGTCAGGCGCGTTGGCACCAAAGTCATCCCGCACGCGTGTCGCATCGAGCGGCGAGAATTCGACCAGACGCAGCCGGCCATATGGATAGCCGTTGCACGACAGCTCGGCAGCCTGCGCTTGCGTCCCGGCTGGCCGACCCCAGGTCCGCAGCCAGGATGCGTCAAGTGCGCCGCGCCAGTCGATGCTCAGGGCCATCACCTGTGCAAAGAGTCCGAGCGCGCGGTCGAGGTTCGATACGCCGACGGTAATACAACGAGTGCCAGAGACGTGCATCAGCCATCCGCCGCGAGTCGCGCGACGCCAACGCCTTCTGGATAGCGGCCGAGGATCGCTAACAACAGCGCCGCGCCAGCCAAGGCGATGGCCGCTACATACAGGCCTGGGGCGTAAGTTCCGAGTGCATCTCGTCCCGCGCCGAACAATGGGGTCGTTAGTCCGGGCCCCAGCGCAAATCCCATGTAGATACCGGCATAGATCATGCCGAAGTGACGCAGCCCAAAATAGCGGGCAACCAGGTAGCCCATTAGATCCACCTCAGCGCCCGCTGCGAGACCAGTGAGGATGATCGTAACCACCAAGCATTCGGTTCCGAGATTGATCGCGCCCAGTGCTGC
>JAGRJB010000627.1 GCA_020442965.1 Pseudomonadales bacterium | reverse complement strand
CTGGCGTCCTGAAAGCCGTGCGGCGTGAGCGGGCGCTTGCCACCTGGGACGCAGGGGAAGACCGGAATCGCACTGGCCCCGAGGTGTTCGGCCGCGGTCGCGAGGGAAGAGCACACGTCTTTCTCCGCCGCTTTGATCGCTATATCGTGCAGTGTCACGATGCGCGGCAGCGCCGCGATGCCACTGACGAATTCGCCAAACTGATGGTAACTACCACTGAGCCGAATTTTGATCGGCAGCTCCGCGTAGAAGTCTTTCTTGATTTCCGGCGCCGGCTGAAAGAGCTTTTCCTGCAAGCCGGAGGCGACACCTACCTGCGAGATATCGACCAGCAGGCTGGGCACCTCGGTCTTGCCTGGAAGCTGACGCAGCAAGGCACCGAACGAGCGACCGATATCGGCCAACTGCTGCTCGTAGATCGCGAGGTTGGCGGCTTTGGAATGCTTAGTCTGGAATTCGCCGCGCAGAGTCTGTTCAACTTGCACGCTCTGATCGAGCAGCGGCTTCTGTTTGTCCCAGACCAAGAAATAGAACAACAGCCCAAGCACGATCACGAACGCGATACCCACAACGCCAGCGCGTACGGGCAGTGGCCAACGGCCAGGATCGTTCGGATCCAGTGCACGCAGATCGTCTAATACGCTCATACGCTCAGCTCCCCGCCTGGGCGCGGTGCTGTCGCGGCTTGCTGGCATCTTCCGCCGGCTCGGGACTGACCACGGTTACCTGATCGGCGAACAACACGAACGACGAACCCAACGGCCCGTTCTGCTTGTTCTCAATAACTTCCAGCTCCGGATTCTTGAGCCAGCTCGACTCGTCGATCCGACGCATGAAGGCTGATACACGCGTCGAGGATTGCGCCACGCCCTCGAGCTTGAGGCGCTTGTCCGTTTGCGTGATACCGGTGAGATAGGTGCCATCAGGGACTGTCTTGGCCAGCTCATCGAACACATGCACGATCTCGGGACGCGAGCGCTGCAACTTCTCGATGATGTCCATGCGCGCGATGAAGCGGTTTTTTTCCTGCTCCAGGCTGTTGATCTTTTCGATTTGTTTGTCGAGTTCGGCGATCTCGGTACGAAGGCGCTGATTGCGTTCTTCTTGTGAACGAATCATGCCGTCGAAGGTGAGATAGCCGACGAAAGCGACCGCGCAGGCAGCGAGCGCCGCGCCGCCGAGCGCGATCAGAAATCGTGTTTTCTTCTCGCGACGTTGCTCAGCGCGCCAGGGCAGGAGGTTGATACGTGGCATTAGTCGAAGCTCCGCAGCGCAAGACCGCAAGCTGTTAGCAGCGCAGTGGCATCACGCGCCACCGCCTGCGCCTTGGCTCGCGACGACAGTTTCATCGTTCCGAGCGGATCGCCACGCTCGGCGCTGATGCCGACGCGGCTCGAGATGACGTCGGCGACACCCGAAATATTGGCGCAGCCGCCGCAGACCAGAATCTTCTCGGGCTGCTCACGACCCGAACCTGACGCGAGATAGAACTGCAATGAGCGACTGACCTGTTGCGTCATGTCGTCGATGAACGGATCGAGCACCTCAGCCTGGAAATTGCCCGGTAAACCGCCTTCTTTCTTGGCGCGGCCGGCTTCTTCCATCGAGAGCCCGTAGGTGCGCATGATTTCTTCGGTGAGTTGCTGGCCACCGAAAGTGAAATCGCGCGTGTAGATGACCTTCATGTTGCGCAGCACCGAGAACGTCGTGCTGCTGGCACCAAAATCCACGACCGCGATGGTACGGTCGATGCCGCCGTCCGGCATCTGATGCTGCATCAACTTGCAGGCATTCTCGAGTGCAAATGCCTCCACATCCACGATCTTGGGCGTCAGCCCGGCGGCGCTAACAGCAGCCTGCCGTTGCTCGACGTTCTCCGAACGGGTTGCCACCAGCAATACGTCATTTGTCTCGGGATCCTTCTCGGACGGGCCCAGCACCTCGAAATCGTAGGCGACTTCGTCCATTGGAAAGGGGATGTACTGATCAGCCTGCATCTCGACCTGGGCCTCGAGATCCGCTTCGCGCAGATTGCGCGGCATCTGGATGACCTTGGTGATGGCCGCGTCGCCGGAAATGGCGATCGCAACCTCTCGGCTCTTGGCACCGGCGCGCTTGACGGCGCGGCGGATGGCTTCGCCCACCGCCTCGGCGTCAACGATCGCCTTTTCGTTCATGGCGTTTTGCGGCGTCGGCTCCGCCGCATAAGATTCGACTCTATAGGACCCCCCTGCGCGCGACAGTTCGATCAATTTGACCGACGACGTCG
>JAGRJB010000626.1 GCA_020442965.1 Pseudomonadales bacterium | reverse complement strand
CGCTCGGGCTCGCAGATCCGTTCGATCAGCGCATCGTGGGCAAACTCAGGGTGTTTCGAGATGACTCGCCCGAGGCTTCCCAGGACTTCATGGACGGCCTGATGAAATTCTTTTTCGCCCGCGTTGCGGTGTAGAACCGTGCTCAGAATCGGCTGTAGTTTCTCGTCAATTGAGTTCATGGCACATCATGCAGGAAGGGCGTCGGGGTACGGAAGAAATCCGTAGCCCGACGCCCGCACACCGGCGCGTCAGTCAGGTCAGAAGTCGTAGCGAGCTGACAGCGACCACAAGCGCGGGGCGTACATGTAGCCCGCCGCGAAGCCGAGTGAGCGGCCAAAGTCGAAACCGCCGTTGAACACCTCGGAGTCGGTCAGGTTATTTCCCGCGAGCGTCACCAGGAAGTTACCTTGCGGATTCTCCCACCGCAGCTGCGCGTTCAGGAACTCATAGTTTTGCACGCGGATGCCTTCGGTTGCACAGAGATTGTTGTAGTGGTCATCTTTGGCCGAGTAGTCGGCGCCCATCGACAGGACGCCGCGCTGACCCATATCGTGTGAATAGTTAGCGCCGACACGGTAGCTCCACTTAGGCGACTGTTTCATCGGCAAATTGAGGTATTGCTCGACCGTGGTGAGACCGCGTTGCGCGGTGCAGGTCGACAACGCCGCCGTCCACTTGGTGTACTCGCCGTCGAGCAAGCCTAGAGCCGCGTTCAGCTCGAGACCCTCGACGGGGACAGCAGTGACTTCGAGTTCGAGGCCTTCGATCGTCGCGTTGCCGGCATTGATGCGCCCGAACCCGCCGTCGGGAGTCGTGACGCCGAACTGCAGGCCCTCGTACTCATTGTGGAACACGGCCGCGTTCGTGCGCAGGCGCCGATCGAGCCAATCGGCTTTGAGGCCCGCCTCGTAACTCCAGTTAGTCTCCGGGTCGCCGATGATGCGGGAGTAGTTGCGCAACGCTGCGGTATCGCGCCCAGATGTCGTACCACCCTTGAAGCCCTTCGCTGCCGACACGTATGCGAGCACGCGGTCGGTGAACTTGTAATCGACGACCACGCGCGGCGTGGTGTCAGTCCAGGTCTTGTCGAAGGCGCTCTGGTTAGTAAAGCTCACATAGCCGAGTGCCACCTGGGCAGGTGTGCAGGGGAGTGCGGCAGCCTGGACCGGCGTGGCGCCGGTCGTGTTGAGGCATACGACGTCCTGAGTACCGTTCGGCAGGATCGCGTGGTTGGTGAACTCTTTGGTTTCGCGCGTGTAGCGCAGGCCGGCCGTCAGAGACAGTCGATCGGTGATTTCGTAGGTGCCGCTGACGAACGCCGCGTACGAGTCCGTCGTCATTTCCTCGCGCGCGATATTCGTCAGGTCGAAGCGACCGGCAATACCGAGCGGCAGACCGAAGAACGGCGGCAGGCCAACCACCGACCGCGTGTCCTCTTTGTTGTTCTCGCGGAAGAAGTACAGGCCCGCCACGTAGCGCAGGCGGTTGTCCGCGAGCGTACCGAGCGCCTGCAGCTCCTCGCTGATCTGATATTGCTCCTGGTCCTGGAAAAGGTGGAAGCGCCCGGTGATCGAGGGCGGTGGCGCAAATACGTCGCCGTCAGCGTCGAGGTACAGCAGGTTCTCCATGGCCCGGTACGAGGAGATCGACTTGAGCGTCATGTTGTCGGTCGCTTTGAACTCGAGCGTGGCGGAAACGCCCCATTGGTCCAAATCATTCAGCGGATCGATGATGTCGGAATTCGTGACCCAGAAACTGCCGGTCCGCGACACCGGAGTTGTCGGCAGGGGATCTCGCATGGCATTGAGCGTCAGTGGCACGGCATAGCCCGGCGTCGAGCGCTCGCGGATGTAGTCAGCGGTGAGGAGCGCGTTGAACCGATCGGTCGGCTCCGCGAGCAGCGACAGACGCACGCCCTTGACGTCCTTGTCGTTGACCTTCTTGCCGTCAAACGCGTTGCGCGTATAGCCGTCGCGGGTACGCATGATCACCGCGCCCTGTAGCGCGATCGTCTCGCCGATCGGTATGTTGCCGGTAGCGCGAACATCGAGGCGATGGTAGCTGCCAATGGTTAGTTCTGCTTGTCCCCTATATTCGCCGAGATCCGGCTTCTTCGAAATGAGCTTGACAGCGCCCGCCGAGGTGTTGCGGCCATACAGCGTGCCCTGCGGCCCGCGCAGCGTTTCGAGTCGCTCGATATCGAACAGATCGAACATCGCGCCGGTCTGGCGTGCGATGTAGACGTCGTCGATGTAGATTCCCACCGGCGTGTCGGCGGTGAAAAACGATTCGTCCTCACCGACGCCGCGCAAGAAGATCTTGGAAGCGCTACTCGTGCCTGTATTCTCATTCATGACGATGTTAGGCACGATTTGATCGAGCTGTGAGATGCTGCGAATCTGCTGGCGCTCGAGCATTGCAGCCGAGAGCGCACTGATCGCCATCGGCACCGATTGTTCAGGTTCCTGGCGACGCTGAGCCGTGACCGTCACTTCTTCGAGGCCCTGGAGTACTCGGTCGCCTTCGGGAGTCTCCTGGGCGACCGCGAGAGTCGCATATCCAGCGGTGGCGAGGATCGTTACTGCGATCGCTGCGACTCGCGCGCGATACCGTGTTGCAAAAGTCATCAAAGGGAAGCTCCTTGAGAAATACCTTGTTTTTGCGTCTGCCGATCACGGCAGCGGGCCGGGCCTGCGTTGGCTCCGGAATCCGGGGCGACGTTTACCTTGTCCGGACAAATTGAGTAAATAGGCACATCACGCAAGCGCCGACAGAATACATGGACTGACCGCAAAGAATCTCGCAAACTGCAGGTGCTGACGGCGATCCCAGGGAGAACAATGACATGATGCGGCGATTTCTGATGGCAATGGGCGGTGCTGCGCTGCTTGCGGTGACAGCGATGGGCGGCTTTTCTGTGGCGGCCGAGTCGGCGACACCACTCCTGGTGCGACCGGATGGTAGTTATCCCACCGTGCCGCTCGAAAAGGACGTCGTCGTTGTCAAGGTGGTGCAGAACGCGCCGGTCAATTTGCAGAAGGCGCCGTCGATTGCGCAAGGCCTCGCGACCAACGTCGAGCGCATGGCGCACTGGATCGATCAGGCCTGCACGACCGGCAAGAAGCCGGATTTCATTCTATTCAACGAGTTTCCTTTGACGGGTTATTCCGCGGGCACGCGCGAGGAAAAGCTAAAATTCACGATCCATATTCCGGGGCCCGAGACCGAGCGGATCGGCGAGCTCGCAAAGGCCTGCGACACGTACGTGATTTTCGGCAGCTACGCGACCGATGCCGCCTGGCCGGGGCATATCATCAGTCTGAACCCGGTGATCGGGCGCGACGGCAAGATCAAGAAGGTCTTCTGGAAAACGCGCAACGTGCTGCGGCTCAACAACGAGGAAATTCCGACCACGACGCTCGAGAATGTGCGGGACAAATTCCGCGCGAAGTACGGCATCGAGGAGGAATTCCCAGTCTTGCAGACCGAGTATGGCAACATCGCTGTCAGTACCGTGCAGCTCGACCCGTTCGTCTTTGCTGCCTACGCGATGCGCGGCACCGAGATCATGCTGCGTACCGCGACGCTCTTCTGGAAAACCGATGTCCAGGCAATAGCGATGTATAACAACATGTATTCCGCGATGTCGAACATTACGTTTCCGCCGGAATCTGGAGTGCCGGCGAGCTACGGCGGCGGCTCGTTGATAGTCGATGCGCGCGGGAAGGTGCTGGCCGAAGACCCCAGTAACAACGACAGCGTGATCGAGGCGGAGATCCCGATAGCGCAGTTCCGCAAGGGCCGGACCATTCCGCGCTATCCGCTCGAAGTCG
>JAGRJB010000625.1 GCA_020442965.1 Pseudomonadales bacterium | reverse complement strand
ATACAGGCAGTCGCGATACCGCGCAGCGCAATACCCAGTTCACACCGCGGCGTGGGATAGAGGAACCGTTGTCGCAACACGCGTGCCGACTCGGAGTCGCCCGCGTGTCGATCCTGTTCCAGCGCCAAACCGAACGCCGCGTCACCGGTCGTACCGCTGACGATGACGGCATCGCCCGGACGCGCACCGTCGCGACGCAGCGCGGTGTCGCGCGGCACGAAGCCGCACAACTGAGCGGTGATTGTTAGAGGCCCGGCGGTCGTGTCGCCGCCTACCAACGCGACGCCGAACCGCTGCAGCGACGCGCCGGCACCCAGCGCGAACTCCGCGAGCCATGCCTCGTCCGCCGACGGCAAGGTCAGAGCTAACAATGCCCAGGCTGGCGTTGCCCCCATCGCAGCGAGATCGCTCAGATTGACCGCGACTACACGGTGGCCAATCGACGCCGCTGGCGAATTCGGCGGAAAATGCCGCCCTGCGACCAGGCTATCGATCACGACGACCAGTTCATGATCGGGGGGCGGGACCAGTATCGCGCCGTCGTCACCGACACCGAGCGCAACGTCGTTTCGGCGCGCACCGAGCTGCGCAAAATACTGCGCGATCAGATCGAACTCTCCGAGGGGCATGGCCGATTTCTACCGCCCGCCTGCGCCGCTCAATGCTCGTTCGGTCGCAGATCGCGCGCCGCCTTATCGAGCACTGCATTGACGAAGCGATGGCTGTCTGTGCTGCCAAATCGCCTGGCAAGTCGAACCGCTTCGCTGATGACGACCCGATAGGGCACGTCTGGCATGGCCCGCAGTTCGTGCGTGCCGATCCATAGTACCGCTCGTTCGACCGGATCGAGCTCGGTCGGTTTACGATCCATCCACGGTGTCAGGGCCATATCCAGCCCATCGCTGTCCACACCCACACCGGCGATGAGCGAACGAAAATACTCGCGGTCCGCTTTGGGCATATCGGCATCGGCAGCAAACTCCTGCACGAGATCCTGCCAGGGCGACGGATTGAGCTGCCAATTGTACAAAGCCTGGACGGCGAGCTTGCGCGCCACCGAGCGAGCGCCCGACGCCAGCCGTTCCGGTGTAACAGTTGTCACTGGCTCACCAGCGCGTCAGCAAGCTGGCCATCTCGAGCGCCGCGTGCATCGACTCACCACCCTTGTTCATCCGGGTGACGCTTGCGCGTTCTTGCGCTTGCTCGAATGTCTCGGTCGTTAGTACG
>JAGRJB010000624.1 GCA_020442965.1 Pseudomonadales bacterium | reverse complement strand
TTTGTCTTCGCCCGTCAATGATTGGTAGGTCTCGAACGCGGCGAGAGCCGCTGCAGGGTCAGAAAGATACAAATCTAACAAGGTTCCCAGATTACGGTAAGCCGGCGCGTAATTGGGATCGGCTTCGACCGCACGCGTATACGCGGCGCGAGCGTCGGCAAATCGACCCGCTTCGCGCAACGCAACACCGAGTTCCGTCAACACGGCCGCGTTGCTCGGCGCCCGCCCGGCCGCGGCTTCGAACGCCGCGGCCGATTCCGCGAACTGCCCGGCTCGGCGCTGCGCGATGCCCAGATTGAAGTACGGCGCGACGAGTTCGGGCTGCGACTGTGTCAACAATTGGAACTCCAGGATCGCTTGCGTCGTATCGCCGCCACGCAGCAACCCGAGCGCCCGTGCAAATACGGATTCGACGTTGCTTGCCTCTGTTTGTGCGCCGGCCGGGCCAAGCGCTCCGGGGCGATCAACCGCCTGTTGCGTCAATTCAGTCTTACCGTATCGCGCTGGTGACATTTCGGCGAGTGCGGCGTAGCTGTTGCGTACGCCTTCGTCGTAGATTCCTTCGCCAACGCGAGCAACGTTCACGCCGTGCGTCTCGATCGCTTGCTCCTCGAACGGGAACGCCTGCTCCTCCAGTAGAGAGTCGTAAGCCTCCAGCTCCTCGGCATTCAGGTTCTTCGGTCGCTCCGACTGCATGATGTCCCTGCCCAACGTCCGGTACAGCTCGGCGGTCTCGAACGTGGCAAGTGTCGACACAGATGCGACGCGGTAACTAGCCGCTTCGCGATAACCCTTGAGCGCTTCTTCCAGTGCCTTGCGCTTGGCAGCCAAGCTCTTCTGCAAGGGTGCGACCAGCCGGACAGCGTGAAATTTGTCTCGAGCCGGTTGCGCCAACGCAAGCTGCGCGCGCGCTGCTAACAAGCGCGTGCGATCGGTTCGCGCCGCACCTGCGCTCTGGTCAGCTTTGATGATTTCGCGTTGCAGAGTCATCTGACGCTGCGTATCGCCGGAACGCCCCGCGAAATCAGCCAGCCGCTGCCGCGCCTCGATTGACTCGACCAGCGGCGTTGGGTAGTTGGCGACGAAACGATCGAGCATCGCAACAGAACGCGGAATGTTGCCGGCCTTCTCATAGAGATCCGCGGCTTGCATGGTCGCTTCGCGCTGCACGGCCGGGTCTTCGGTCTTCGCCAGTGCAATTTTCTCGAACTCGACTGCGGCGTCACCCGGCCGGTTGGCCTCACTGTAAGCCACCGCCAGTTTGCGCGTGATGTCCGCGGCGTATTCGTTTTGCGGCGAACTGCGACGGATGCCTTCCAGCACTTCGATGGCCCGCGTCCAGTTCTTGAGGTTGATGAACTGCGCCGCGGCATCGTATTCCGCAGTGGTACTGATTTTCGAATCCGGCGCCAAAGCAGCGACGCGCAGGAAAGTCTCGGCAGCGCCCGTCTCGTCGCCCTCGGTACGCTTTGCTTCCGCTTGACGGTACACCGACTGTGCCAGCCGCTCGTTGAGGTCGGAGCGCATCTTGTCGTCGGTGTTAGCCATGTCCCGGGCGGCCACGTACGCCCGTTCCGCCTGATCGAAATTACCCTGGTCGAAATTGGCCTGACCGACGATCGTCCAGGCGATGCGCTGTTTGGCGGCATCCACGGGCGGCTGACGCGCCAGCACCTGCTCGCCGAGTTCGATCGCACGCGGCAGATTCCCAAGCGCGAAAACCTGCTCCGCCGAGCGGGTCAATACGCCGCCGCTATCCGGATGCTCCGGGAACTCACTCGCGAACTTGACCCCCGCATCGATCGCGCGTTGGTTCCAGGCGGTCTTGGCGGTGCCCTCGAGCGTCTCGCCGTGGCGCTGGTAGGCGACCAACGCGGAGTACGCGGCGGCGGCCGATTTCTCATTCTTCGGATA
>JAGRJB010000623.1 GCA_020442965.1 Pseudomonadales bacterium | reverse complement strand
TGCTCTCGTTACCAAAGTTTCGCACTGGCTTCTTGATCACGATCCCCAGTTCATCGACCGGATCGGGGCCGCGATCGCCGTCGCGAATATTCTGCTCGGCGCCTTCTTCGACGTTCACCACCAGCGAGAGCGCCAGCCGCGCACCGTTACTCCAGCCCGGCGCGGTCGCGCTCATCAATGGTATTCCTCACCACCGGAGACATTCATCGCTTCGCCGGTCACGTAGGCCGCCTGCTCCGACGCGAGAAACGCGCAAGCTTTGGCGATATCATCCTGCAAACCTGGTCTGCCGAGGGGGATGCGCGACCGCATATCAGTGAGATACTGCTCCGCGGAGCGCCCCGTCGCCGCACTGAAGAATTCGTTCTGCCAGGCACCCAGTCCGGTTGTTACGTGGTTGGGACAGATCGTGTTGACATTGATTCGGTGCGTACCGAGTTCGATCGCCGCCGTACGTGTCAGGCCCACCACACCATGTTTCGACGACACATAGGCTGCGGCGAATGGGAAACCGGACTTGGATGCCTGGCTGCCAATGTTGATGATGCGACCGCCCTGACCCTGCTCGATCATCTGGATCGCCGCGTGCTTGATGCCGAGAAATACGCCGCGCAAATTGACCCCCAGTACCGCGTCCCAGTCGGCTTGCTCCGTCTCCACGATTGGCTTCATCAGATAACCGATACCCGCGTTGTTAACCATGATATCCAGTCGGCCATACCTGCTAACTGCACCCTCGACGAGCGCTGCCACGTCCGACTCCTGCAGCACGTTGCAGACGATTGCACATGCCTCACGGCCGGCAGCGACGATCTCAGCGACGATCTGCTCGAGCTCGCTGCGGGTCCCGATCGCAGATTCCGGCATCGCAGCGCCCTGCGGCACACCCAGGTCGCTCAAGACTACCCGACAGCCTTCCGCCGCCAGTCGGCGTGCCATCGCCTCGCCCAAACCCCTGCGCCGCCCTGCGCCGGTCACGATTGCCACTTTGCCTTGTAGGTCGGGATACATGATGATTGACTCGCTGAAATTGCCGGAAGCCGAGAATCGCAGAGTGACATGAGTGAGATCAAATTAGAACGATCACCGCCGCTCGCCTGGGTGACGTTCAATCGACCGACGCGTCGCAATGCGATCTCGACGGCCATGTGGCAGCGGCTGCCGCAACTCGCCGAGGCAATCTCGTCCGACTTGCAGATCCGTGTCGCGCTGCTGCGGGGCGCGGGCAACGAAGCATTCAGTGCTGGCGCCGACATCGACGAAATGCAACGCAATCGGACCGACGAGGCTGCGATGCGCCGAATGCAGGATGGTGTACAGGTCGGTCAACGGGCGTGGAGCCGTGTCCCGCAACCCACGATCGCGATGATCGACGGCGCCTGTGCCGGCGGTGGTTGTGGCTTGGCGCTGGCGTGTGACCTGCGCGTCGCCACACCCCGCAGTTTCTTCATGATTCCGCCGGCGCGTCTGGGGCTCGTGTACAGCCTTGCAGATACCCAACGACTCGTCACCGTGGTGGGTAGCGCACGGGCCAAGGAGATGCTGTTTACTGGCCGCCGCATCGCTGCGAGCGAAGCACTCACGATCGGACTCGTCAATGCCGTCGTGCCCGCAGACGAACTACTGCCGCAGACGACCGCACTGGCGCAGGCCATCGCGGAACAGTCGCAATCCTCGGTGCGCGCCG
>JAGRJB010000622.1 GCA_020442965.1 Pseudomonadales bacterium | reverse complement strand
AACTTCTCTCCGGGCTTCTGGGGAGCTGAAGTTGCTCCCATGTGTTCCACTCTTCTACGATCTTGCCGTTTACAATGCGAGCGAGATTGATGCCAATTAGCGTGACGGGTTCTCCGGTTGCGCGCAACTTGACGTGCGCGGTCATGCGGGTGGCAACTTTCTCGCCCTCGACAAACTGGTCATCGACTTGAAAAGAATCTTCGTCATAGATGAAGAGGTTGTGAAAGTACGAAATGCTTTGCCGAAAACCTTGGAGGTCGCGGTCACCCGCCGACGCGTGCCCAAGATAGTTGGGAGCAATCACTTCATCTAGCGCCGAGAGATCGCCAGCCGCGTAAATCTCGACCAACCTGCGAAAAACCGCCTTCTTGGACTCGGCAGCGTCATTCACTACTGCAGCGTTCATGGATTGATCCTTAGAAGTACCGACAAGTGGTAGGCGTACTTGAACTCTTGATGTGGTGGAGCTCTGCAGCATCGCACTGTGAGGCCTAACGTCTGAGCTGCGCGGACGCGCGCCAGCGACGGACCATGGACGGTCCGCTGGTGCGACTTGATATACATTCGCCGCATGACGACTCCGAAGCCGCCTGAACTGATGACGCCATACATTACGCCGGCGCCGAGCGACGTTCAACGAAGGGAACATGACCGACACCTGTGACCGGTGCGGCGAGCCGATTGGCCAGCGGCGCGGTCGCAACTCTTGCTCACCGACGCCGGTAACCCGCTCCACTCGCGTGGCAAATTCGGCTGGCGGCTATTGCAGCAGCAGACGGAGAAGTGGAGCTCACTCGCAATGATGCGCGCCGCGAAAGCGGAGGGTCCTGGAGACGCGACGGGAACGATTCGACACGCTCGATCGGGAGGCCGACCTGACAAGGCTTTGCAACCTTAGACTGTATAACGCCAGCGATCAGTGGCTCGCGCAGCGTGCATGTTCACTGCATCGCGTGGTTAGGCGACAGAATCGTTTGTAGCTCCGGCCACTGACCATTTCGACTTAAACTTAGCAATGTCATTGCGATATATGGCGTACCAAGTGCTGTTCTTTCGCTTTTCAATACGCGTGTATTTTGCAACAATTTGGCTCGGCACAATATAGAAATCGTCGGCCAACCCTTCGCGTCGAAGGTTCACGAAAGCGTACACGTGACTTGCCGCAACAATGTCACGCGCCTTGAGCCCAACCAACCAGAACGACGCAACCTTCGCATTGGTTTTCACCTGGACGGAGAACGCTTTCGCGCAGTTCTCACCCGTAACGAGTAGATCAGTCAAGCCGACGTGCGCAGCGGAAGCAACAACATGACACGCTCTACCTGCCATGTTGTTGTTGGAGCGAAGCGCGTTCGGATTGAACGCATTGTTAGACAGCCGCTCACTGTTGCTCAGCAAGCCTTTTGAGGCTCGCCAGGACGTCAGCGAAATCCGAAGTGACCATAGGCC
>JAGRJB010000621.1 GCA_020442965.1 Pseudomonadales bacterium | reverse complement strand
TGTCGACGCGGCGACGCGCAAGCCTGTCACCGTGCCGGACATCATTCGGCACGCGATTGAACCACTAGCGGGACTTTAGGGATCAATTAGACGATCTTTATACCTGATACGGTCTTTACCGGACAACTTGCAGATTCATCGCGTATCGCAGGACACCGAGCGCGCCGCTGCGCACCACATCGAGAATTTCGCAGCTCTCGCCGAGGTCTTCGACGAACCGGTTCACCTCGCTCTCGCTCGCGGTCAACTCAACGACAAAGGCCTCCGTCCGCGGATCGAGGACGCGCCCACCGCAGCGGACCACGTAGCCGCGTACGGCGTCCGTGACCTTGGGATCGACCTTGATCTTGAGCAGAACCAGCTCGCGTTCAATATGTTCGCCTTGAGTCATGTCCTCGACAGCCACCACGTCGACCAGTTTCAAGAGCTGGTTGACGATCTGTTGAATGACCGCGTCGGAGCCTTTGGTGACGAGCGTCACTCGCGCCACCGTTGGATCGTTGGTGGCGGCGACCGACAGCGATTCAATGTTGTAGCCGCGCGTGGAGAATAATCCGGTGACGCGCGTGAGGGCGCCGGCTTCGTTCTGCAGGTGAATGGCGATGATATGACGCATGGCGGGCGGTGGCGGTTAGTGGTGGCCCAGCAGAATAACTCAACAGTTTGAGTCGGACGATAGTGCTGCTAGTCTTCGTAGAGCCATGAACAAGATCGCTGCCACTCACAAGCCCAGCCCACATCCGCTTGCCGGGAAAAAGATGACCGGCGCTGATATCGTCGTACAGGTATTGGCCGACGAGGGCGTCACCACGATCTTCGGGTACAGCGGGGGCGCCATTTTGCCGACCTACGACGCCGTGTTCCGTTACAACGCGGAGCAGACTCGCATCGGCCAGCCGCAGATGCCGCTGATCGTGCCCGCGAACGAGCAGGGTGCCGGATTCATGGCGGCCGGATACGCGCGGGCCAGTGGTCGCGTCGGTGTGTGCATGGTGACCTCGGGTCCGGGCGCAACTAACACGGTGACTCCGATCCGTGATTGCATGGCGGATTCGGTGCCGATCGTCGTGATCTGCGGTCAGGTGGCGACGGCCGCGATCGGCAGTGACGCTTTTCAGGAGGCACCGGTCGCTGCACTGATGGGCTCGATCGCCAAGCATGTCTTTCTGGTGACCGATCCGAACAAGCTCGAGGCAACGGTCCGCTCGGCCTTCGAGATCGCCCGTACCGGACGTCCAGGCCCCGTCGTGATCGATTTTCCGAAGGATGTGCAGAATTGGCAGGGAGCCTTTGCCGGTGAGGGCGTGCTGGCACTGCCGGGCTACCGAAGGCGGCTCGATGTGATCGCTACCAACACGATCGACGATCATGAGGCCGCGCTGTTCTTCGAGATGTTAGGTGAAGCCGAGCGACCGTTACTGTACGTTGGCGGCGGTGCGATCAATGCTGGCGCCTCGCAGGCGCTGCGCGATTTTGCGACCACTTTCAATGTGCCGGTGGTCACTACCTTGATGGGAATCGGCGCCATCGATACGACCCATCCGCTGTCGATGCGCATGCTGGGCATGCATGGCGCGGCTTTCGCCAACTACGCCGTCGACGATTGCGATTTTTTGATTACGGTCGGTGCCCGCTTCGACGACCGTGTGGCTGGCGATCCGTCCAATTTCGCGCCCGGTGCGCGGCGGATCGCACAGCTCGATGTCGATCCGGCGGAGATCAACAAGGTCAAGCATGTGGATTGGCAGCATGTCGGCCTGCTGGCTGACGGCCTGCGTTCGTTGACCGCGTTCGGGCGACGCCATGAATTCTCGCGGGACCTTTCCGGTTGGCTCGACGCGCTGGGTGAACTGCGGCGCGTCTACGCGATGAATTACGATCATGACAGCGAACTGATTCAACCGCACTACGTCATCGAGGAACTCAATCGTCACACGCGAGGTCAGGCGATTATTTCCACCGGTGTTGGCCAGCATCAGATGTGGGCCGCGCAGTACTTCGATTTCAGTGAACCGCGCCTGTGGCTCACGTCCGGCAGTATGGGAACAATGGGGTTCGGATTGCCGGCAGCGATCGGCGCACAGTTCGCCAATCCGGACAAGCTCGTCCTCGATATCGATGGCGACGCGAGTGTCCGCATGAACATCGGTGAGCTGGAAACGGTGACTACTTACGATCTGCCGATCAAAGTCGTCATACTCAATAACTTTGGCGACGGCATGGTCAAGCAATGGCAGAAGCTCTTCTTCAAGGGCCGCTTGTCAGCCTCTGACAAGTCGCTGCACAAGAAGGATTTCGTCAAGGCCGCCGAAGCGGACGGTTTTCAATATGCCGTTCGGCTCGATCGCAAGTCCGATGTATCGCGTGTCGTCGAGGAGTTCGTGAATTTTGCCGGCCCGGCATTTCTCGAAGTGCTGATCGACCCGAATGCTGGCGTCTATCCGATGGTGGGGCCGGGCCAGAGCTATGCCTCAATGATCACCGGCGATTTCATTGCAGCACGAACTCCGGCCAGCGACGAGCCGCCCGATTCGTCGCAGATGTTCTAGCGCATCCATGAAGTACCTGCACACGATGGTGCGTGTCAGTGACGTCGAAGCGTCATTACGTTTTTATCGCGACGCTCTGGGCCTCGAGCTGTTGTCGCGCCGGGACAATGACCAGGGGCGTTTCACCCTCATTTTTCTGGCAGCGCCGGGTGATCGCGATGCGCAGGTCGAACTCACTTACAACTGGGATCCCGAGGTGTACAGCGCGGGTCGCAATTTCGGCCATTTGGCCTATGCCGTCGAGGACATCTATGCCGCCTGCGCCCGCCTGGCAGAGCACGGCGTGACCATCAATCGTCCGCCGCGCGACGGGCGCATGGCGTTCGTGCGTTCGCCGGATGGCATCTCGATCGAGCTCTTGCAGCGCGGCGCGGCACTGGCGCCGTGCGAGCCCTGGGTATCCATGCAAAACACCGGTAGTTGGTAGCGCGTGCAGATTTCCGCCGCGGTTAGTCGATCACCCGACCAGCCACCCGCAATCGAGAGTCTCGAGCTCGATGAGCCACGCGCTAACGAGGTTGTGGTGCGCGTGCTCGCAAGTGGCATCTGTCATACGGATTTGTTCGCGCCGCTGATGTACCCGCTGCCGGCCGTACTGGGCCACGAGGGTGCGGGCATCGTCGAGCGTGTCGGATCGGCGGTTAGTAAGGTGGCACCCGGTGATCGGGTGGTGATGACATTCGGTTCCTGCGGGAGTTGCGCGCTGTGTGCGACAGGCTCGCCCGCGTATTGCGAGCACGGGCACCATCTGCAGTTCTCGGGCGTGCGCGACGACGGCTCGAAGACGCTGCGCAAGGGCGGTGAGTCCATTCACGGATCTTTCTTTCAGCAATCGTCTTTCGCCACTTACTCACTTGCAACCGAGCGCAGCGTCGTGAAGATCGCCGCCGACATTCCGATCGAGTTGGCGGCACCGTTGGGATGCGGCATACAGACTGGTGCGGGTGCGATCCTGAACAATCTTGGCGTGAAGGCTGGCGCTCGAGTCGTGATCTTCGGGGCCGGCAGCGTGGGCCTGGCGGCGGTGATGGCGGCGCGACTGGCCGGTGCAGGCAGCATCGTCGCTGTCGATGTGAATGCTGCCCGTCTCGAACTGGCGCGCTCATTGGGGGCCACGGCCGTCGTCGATGCGACGGTCGATATCGGCTCGAGCGATGTCGTGGCACGACTACGCGCGTTGACACGGGGCGGGGCGACACACTCGTTCGAGACGGCAGGGCAAGTCGCGTCCATTGCTGCGGCCATTGAGTGTCTGCGCCGCAAGGGTGTCTGCGCGATCGCGACGGTGCCCAAGATGGGCGAACCTTACGCTCAGACGCTGTTGCCGCTGTTGGTCGGCGGCAAGACGCTGACCGGCGTTCTGGAGGGGGACAGCGTTCCTGACCAATTCATTCCCCAACTCGTCGATTGGTTTCTGGCCGGCAGGCTGCCCCTGGATCGCCTGATTACTAACTATCAATTCACGGATATCGGGCGTGCGCTCGACGACGCACACCATGGCCGCGTAATAAAACCTGTGCTGCGGATGGAATGAACGCTTGAGTCAGGTCCAGCCTGCAGTGCGCACGCGCGTTCAGTTACTTGGACTCACGATCGGCGCGGTCGTCTTTGGCCTGATGCTGCTCGGCGGGCCGCCGGATGGCGTGACAGTGACTGCTTGGCGGTGCGCCGCAGTGGCAGCGCTGATGGTGATCTGGTGGGCGACCGAAGCCTTGCCGCTCGGCGTCACGTCTTTGCTGCCGATCGTGTTGCTGCCATGGTTAGGTCTGGGCAAGCTGGACCTGGTAACGCGCGAGTATGCGAGCCCGATGATGTTCCTGTTGCTGGGCGCGAGCCTCGTGGCGCTCGGCGTCGAGCGCTCGGCGTTGCATCGGCGCATCGCCTACCATGTGCTGGCGGTCGCTGGTGGCGAGCCGCGGCGAATCGTGCTCGGTGTCATGGTAGCCAGCGCGTTGATCAGCATGTGGGTGTCAAATCTGGCTACCGCATTGATGATGTTGCCGGTG
>JAGRJB010000620.1 GCA_020442965.1 Pseudomonadales bacterium | reverse complement strand
ACTCCTATGTTGCGGACGAGCTACCAACCCTGGTGGCGGAGCACTTCCCGGCCGAACGGCGACGACAAAGCATTATGGGCCACTCCATGGGCGGCCATGGCGCGCTGGTCATCGCACTGCGCAATCCCGGTCAGTATCGATCGGTCTCGCTGTTTGCGCCAGTTTCGGCGCCGAGTCAGGTGGCCTGGGGCCAAAAGGCTTTTGCGGGCTACCTGGGAGCGAATCGCGACGCTTGGTTGCAATACGACGCGACTGCACTGGTCGCGCGCGCGCGCGCGCCTGGGACGATTCGAATTGATCAAGGTTCCGCCGATCAGTTTCTGGCCGACCAATTGAGGCCCGAGTTGTTTGTGGCGGCGTGCAAGGCATCGGGTCAGCCACTCGACTATCGGTTGCATGACGGCTACGACCACGGCTATTTCTTCATCCAGAGCTTTATCGAGGAGCACCTGCGTATGCATGCCGCGGCGCTCGAGCAGCCGATAAAGACAGCTTAGACTGGCGTCGTCCCCGCGTCGTAGTCATACAGGCCACGTATCTCGCGCATTCCGGCGCCGAGCGCCTTGATCTGTTCGCCTGGATCATCGCCGAAATAAAGGTTTGCCCGCGAGCGCGACATCGCGAGTGCCTGCACTGTGCGGGCATGCCGAGCCGCTTCGTAGCGCTGCAGCGCTTCGGGGATATCGCGCGCCGCCGCGACTGCGCGTCCTAGGACAACCGCATCTTCGAGCGCCATCACGGCGCCCTGACCGGTGAAGGGCGGCATCGCGTGGGCGGCGTCCCCCGCCAGTGTCGCTCGCCCGCGCGTCCAGGTGGTCATTGGATCGCGGTCGAACAGTCCCCACTTGAAGCACTTGTCGGTGGGAATACGCTCGAGGATCGCCCTTGACTGGGCGTCGAAGTCGGCAAATTCCCTGACCAGTTCACTCACGGGTGCGGCGACCGACCAGCCCTCGTCAGTCCAGGCCGCCCGGCTCGCGATCGCCACGATGTTGAGCAGGGTGCCGCGGCGCAACGGATATCTCAT
This sequence comes from Pseudomonadales bacterium, assembly GCA_020442965.1. Classification (GTDB taxonomy): domain Bacteria; phylum Pseudomonadota; class Gammaproteobacteria; order Steroidobacterales; family Steroidobacteraceae; genus CADEED01. The sequence goes on along the minus strand of JAGRJB010000620.1, from coordinate 721 downwards.
CAGCAGTCGGCGCGGACCGACGGCCATCACGAGCGGCGGATCGAGACAGCCGGACGGCAGGTCTGCGGTGTTCACCAGGCCTCGATACGCGACATAGCCAGTGAACTTTGGCTCGTCCTGGCCGAACAGTGCCGCTCGAGCGCTCGAGCGGATGCCGTCAGCCCCTAACAACCAGTCGCTGCTGTGAGTGGCGTCGTTGTTATAGGTTGATCGAATCGAACGTTCGTCCTCAACGATGCCCGTAAGTGTGCGGTCGAGCACGATCGCTTGCGGGTCAATTCTGCGCACGGCATCGACCAACGATTGATGCAGATCGGCGCGGTGTACGTGATACAGAGGCACGCCGTACGTCGCGACGCTCTGGTCTTGCTCGAGCCGCACCAGTACTTCGCCACTCGCATAATGGCGCATCACGCCGAGCGGCGGCTTGCTGCCGATCGCGTCAAGCTCGTCGCGCAGGCCGAGCGCGATCAGCGCCCGGCCCGCGTTCGGGGTGATCGACAGCCCGGCGCCGATCTCGGCGAGTTCTCGAGTCGCCTCGAACACTCGCACGCGTTGCCCGCTACGGAGCAGCGCCAGAGCAGAGGCGAGGCCGGCAATGCCGGCGCCGATGATGGTGACAGTTGTATCGCGCACGGTTCTCTCCCGTGTGCGAGTCTAACCGATCAGGCGGTGGGCACGAACTTCAATGCGACACCGTTCATGCAGTAGCGCAGCCCGG
>JAGRJB010000619.1 GCA_020442965.1 Pseudomonadales bacterium | reverse complement strand
GAGCTGCGTACATGTCGGTCGATCGTCGTCAATTGATCGCGGGGGCCGTCGCCGGGATCCTCTCCGTAGGCGCGGCCCGCGCCGCGACAGTCGCGGCGAAGGCGAGCGCGGCCGCCCAAATCGATCCAACGACGATGTTCCGCAAGCTGCGGTTCCGCACCGACGACGGCCTGCTTTTCTGGTGGCTGCAAGGGCCAAAGATCGGGCAGATCGGTGCGACGCTGACGCCTCTCTACACCAATAGCGTCGGCACGATCCAACGGATCCGTCATCGCGAGGACGGCGGCTTCGATCTCACCTCGTTCGAGATGGCGCTGAGCCTCGATCTGGAGACCGGCGAACCGCTCGAGTCCTGGCGCAACCCCTACACGGGCGAGACGCTGCCGGTGCGATTCAGGCCACTCGGGCCGTCGGTCGCACAATTCCGTGCCGACAACTCCCGCGTCCTGCCCACCGAAATCGGCGGCGCACGGATGGAATCGAGCACCATGACGCACCCCCCCATTGTCGTCGCTGACGATGTTTTCCAGCGCGACGAGTCGGTTGCCCGCGTGTTCACACCCGGTCGCAAGACGCCATTTGAAGTCAACGATATCGCGGTCTACCACGGCAGCCTCGCCAACCTCACAGATACCGCAGTGACTTCCGCCGAAGCTGTCGTGTTCTTTGCCGAGGTCACTGGCTGGCAGCGTTGGATGAACATGGGAGACCGGCCCGGCAATCTCACATCGCGCCTCACCGGCCGCAAGGTGCACCGCTATGAGGATCTCCCCGCGACTTGGCGAGCGCAGCTCGCGAGAGTCGCGCCGCAACTGGCCGCAGATCCGATCGGTGCGCTCGATCGTACCGAAGCCAGGTTCGACCGTTGACCCAGCCGCGGGTGCGGATGACAGCAGCACCGTTTCTGGCTGCGGTCTGGTGCGCCGTGCTGGCCGCCCCGGCCTCGACTGAACCGTTGCGTGACTGCGAAGAATGCCCGGCGCTCGTATCGATCCCCGCAGGCGACTTCACGATGGGCGCCGAGCTCGCTGAATCGAAGCGCCTTGGCCTGCCCGACTACTGGGCAACCCGCGAACAACCCACGCATCGAGTCGCGATCCAGCGCGGGTTCAGCATCGGGCAGTACGAAATTACACGTGCCGAGTTCGCCGCTTTCGCCACTGAGACTGGCTACTCACCTGAACAGGGATGCTGGCAGTTCGTTGGAACCGAATGGCTGTTCGACGCCAGCCGCAGCTGGCGCGACCCGAAGATCGACACCAGTGACGACCACCCCGTCACGTGCATCAACTGGCACGACGCCAACGCATATGCCTTGTGGCTAACCAGAAAGACGGGCCACAACTATCGGCTGCCCAGTGAAGCGGAGTGGGAGTACGTCGCCCGCGCGGGCACTCGTACGGCTTATTGGTTCGGCGATTCGGCCGACGAGATCTGTCGCTACGTCAACCTCGGTGACCTGACAACCCAGGACGAATTCGGCTGGGACAAAACGGAAATCAAGTACGCCAAGATGGACAACTGGAAGGGCCAGCCCTGTCGCGATGGCTATCCGACCATGGCACCGGTGCAGAAGACGGTCGCCAATCCGTTTGGCGTGCACGGACTACTAGGCAATGCGAACGAATGGGTGGCTGATTGCTGGAACGACGACCACAC
>JAGRJB010000618.1 GCA_020442965.1 Pseudomonadales bacterium | reverse complement strand
ACTTCGAGTTCCTGGCCCTCGCCGGTGCGCTCCCGATGAAACAATGCGGCTAACACGCCGTAGACGACCGTCATCGCCGTGGTCTTGTCCGCAACGATCGTCGGTAGGTAGCGCGGCTCACCCAGTACGAGTTTGTTCAGCATTGCGATGCCGCTGGCGGCTTGAATCGAATCGTCCAGCGCGCCTTTCTCGCCATAAGGTCCACGCTTGGAGTAACCGTACGACCCGCAATAGATGATTTTCGGATTCACCTTCTTCAAATCGGCGTAATCGAGACCGAGCTTGGTCATCGTTTGGGGCCGATTGTTGTGGACGAAAATGTCAGCGGTCTTGACGAGCGCCAGTAGCGCATCGCGCGCGCCGGGGGCCTTGAGATCGAGTACCAGGCTGCGCTTGTTGCGGTTGCAAGTTAAGTACAGTGCGGCCATCCCCGGATTCGCGTACGCGCCGAGCGTGCGGTTGCTGTCCCCTCGCGGCGCTTCGATCTTGACGACGTCGGCACCCATGTCGGCCAGAATCTGGCACGCCCAGGGGCCCAAAACGACGCTCGTGAGTTCGACGACGCGTACACCGTGCAGCGGTCCTGGCATGGGCAGTTCTCCAAAAAAGAGAGTCAATGATCGCTGCACGGTACACGGCAGTTCCGCTGAGTGGCAAGTTACATGCAAACTCCGACGCACCGTGCGGGCAGTCCGCTAACGTGCCGGGGCCCAAATCCTCGCGCTCACCGGTATGCCGCAAATGTTTTCCGCCGTGTTTCTGATCAATGCCGTGCTCCAGGCGCTGCTACTCGCCTGGCTGATCCGCATTTGGCGCGGTACTCACGTCGCGGCGGCGGCGTTGCTATTTCTGCCGCAGTTCTTTCTCGTTTGGGACAATTTGGTCGTTGGTACGGGAGCCTGGATCGGCTTAGGCCAACTTCTGCAATGGCTCAACGCAGCACGCTTCTGGGGCCATTGACTGTTTGGATCCTGGCTGATCATCGCGTCGGGTTCCATTCTGCGCCTGGCCGACTTCACCTGGGCCCGTAAGCGTTGGGTGATGGCCGTATTCTGCCTGCTCACCGTCACAATCATTGCGCATGAGCTCCTTGATTTCTGGAATGCATCGTTGATGCCCGTCTGCGAATACGACCTCGTGCGCTACGCAACCCGTGTTAGCGCGCAGCACTTGTGCTCGTCCGAGCAGGCGGTCGTCGCAAGCGATGGCCCGCCGATCGGTCCGCTCGTGACTGTGTTCGTGGTCATCGCGACCGGCGTGCTGCTTGCACTGAAACGCCGGTTTCCGTGGATGATGCTCGGCGGCATTGCCATGTTCGTGAGCGCAACACCCCCCATGATGCGCTACAAGCTCGACAACCTTGGCGAGGTCGCGATCACTCTCGGGGTGATCTGTGCTATCGCGCACTTCGCAGGGGCCGCGACGCGGTTCAACGCAGTACGGGCCAATGACAACCCCGTCGTCGACTGACAAGCGCTACCGGCTGATCGGCACGGTGCTGGTTGCCGGAGGCGCCATGCTATTTGCCGTCAAGGGGCTGTTCGCAAAGTGGCTCTATGGCCAGGGCGTCAGCTTCGAGGCTGTCGTCACCATTCGGGCGCTGCTGGCGTTACCCGCCTTTTGGCTCTTCGGCCTCCGTAACGCTGGCAGCTCGCGCACGCTTTTGACCGCCCCACGGAGCGCGCTTGCTGCGGCGATGCTCGGTGGGTTCCTCTGCTACTATCTTGGCGCGATCGTCGAT
>JAGRJB010000617.1 GCA_020442965.1 Pseudomonadales bacterium | reverse complement strand
AACTCTTCCATGAAGGCGTCGTAGCGCAACTCGAGACGCGACACCTGATCCGCGTACCGGTTGTAGGCGACGACAGCCGGGATCGCGGCGAACAGCCCAGCCGCGGTCGCCACGAGCGCCTCCGCAATGCCCGGCGCAACCATGGCCAATGTCACCTGCTGCGCGGCACCGATCGCAACGAAGGCGCTCATGATGCCCCAGACAGTTCCAAAGAGACCGACATAGGGACTGATCGAACCAATCGTCGCAAGATTCGCCAGACCATCCTCGAGCCGATCGAGCTCACGCAGCTGCGCCACTCGCATGGCGCGCCGCGCACCCTCTAACAACTGCTCCGAAGATCCTGGCGACTGGCGCAAGCGTGCAAATTCACGAAAACCAAACTCGAAAATGCTCGCCATGCCCGTGGCATCGCCCTGTGACTCGACGGTGCGATAGAGCGCGGTCAGGTCTCCGTCTTTCCAGAAGTTTCCCTCGAACTCATCGGCATTCGCTCGCGCGCTGCCGATCACCGCGCGCTTGCGGAAAATGATGGTCCACGACAACAGCGAAGCAATGACTAACAAAGCCATCACAGCCTGAACCAGTGGGCTCGCATCGAGCACGAGCTTCAGAATCGACAACTGACCAGTCCCGAAGTCCGGACCCATTAACGAAACTCCTTGGCGATAAACTCCGGCACGGCCGTCGGCCGAAAGCTACTCGCATTGACGCACGCCACACGCACCGCCGCCTCGGCCAGCAGCTCATCGTCACGCAAAACCTGTTGATCGAACCATACCGTTACGCGTCCCTCGTACCGCGGCTTGCAAGTGACGCGCAACTCATCGTCGAGACGTGCCGCCTTACGATAACGGATCTCGAGATCCACGACCGTAAACAAGATGCCACTAGCAGTTGCGATCTCGCGCTGCGACAGTCCGCGAGCCCGTAGCCACTCGGTCCGTGCCCGCTCGAGAAACTTGAGGTAGTTGGCGTAGTAGACCACGCCGCCGCCGTCCGTATCCTCCCAATAGACGCGCGCGAGCCAAGAGAATTCCGTCACTTGCCGTCCTCGAACAGCGACAGCGTTGCATGCGCAGGCTCGGGCACCCGCATTCCAAAATGCAGATAGGCCAAACGTGTCGCAATGCGGCCGCGTGCCGTGCGCATCAGAAACCCCTGCTGAATCAGAAACGGCTCAATTACGTCTTCGAGCGTACCGCGTTCCTCGCCTATGGCCGCCGCCAGGCTCTCAATGCCGACCGGACCACCGTCGAACTTTCCGATGATGGTTTGCAGCATCTTGCGATCGAGCGAATCGAAGCCTCGCGGATCGACTTCCAATAGATCGAGCGCTGCCGTGGCAATTTCTTCGGTGATCACCCCATCGCCTTTGACCTCGGCGAAATCGCGTACCC
>JAGRJB010000616.1 GCA_020442965.1 Pseudomonadales bacterium | reverse complement strand
GCGCCTGCGCACCCGCGGCCTGGGGTTGCCAAAAGACGGTGGTTACGAACTGCGCCGAGCACCTGGCGAGATACTCGGTCGTTAGCGCAGCGCCCAGACGCAACGCCAAAATGCCCTGCAAGCGCTCACCGGCCTGCTCGACCGCGCGCGCCGTCGCATCGAGGTCGCGCGCCCAGATATCGATCGTGGCGCCGCTGAACTCGCCAGCGCTGTCGCCGGTGCCGTACAAGTCCGGTAGCACCGTGTGAATGCCGTGTGCCGCGAGCGCCCGTGCCGTGAGCGCGAACATCCGCCGACTCTTGTTCATCTCCTCCGCGAACGGCGGCACGATGAGCACACACGGACCGGCAGTCGAGTTAGTTGGCCGGTAGTGCGTCAGCAGAATGGGTCCGGCAGCGCCAGTGATAAACTGAGCCGTCGTTGCGCAGCCGGAACTGGTCACGCAATTTTGGAATCGAAGAACGCCGCGAGGGAGCCGAGCGTCGCAAACGTATCGGCGCTGACATCATCATCGTCGATGACGATACCAAACTCATCTTCTGCGGCAGTCAATACGCCCACGACCGCCATCGAGTCGAGCTCGGCGATCGCGCCTAACAGCGGGCTCGTTTCATCGAGCAACGCCGCTCTGTCCCCCAGTTGCAGGGTATCGCGCAGCAGCGCGCGCGTACGGGCAAGGCTCTTGACGTTCACTTCCGACATTGGTAGTTCCTAAGGCTATTGGGATTTCTTTTCGGGCTGTTGCGCACGAACGGTAGTCCAGGTGGTGTAAGTCTTGCCAGCGTATGCCTCGTAGATGCCCTTGAGCGCCGCATAGTTGACCATGCAGAAATACAACGGCACGTTCAAGATCGTCGGCAGGTCGCCGCGCCGGCGCAGTGCAAAGCCCGCGAGCGCCAGCAGATAGAAGGCTAGCTGACCGATCAGGGCCAGAGTGTAGATCAGGCCGCGCGGCGCGAGCACGATACTGAGTAGTAACAATGCTATCAACATCGCACCCACCAGCCAGCGCAATAGCTTGTGCGAGATGAATTGCCAGGCGAACACGCCGAAGCGCAGCGGATTGGCGAGTTCGCGCAGATTCATGGCAGCCCGCCAGGCGCGATTGACGATGCGCACCTTGCGCCCGAATTCCTTGGAGAAATTCTCGGCGCCCTCTTCGAAACAGCGTGCCTCACGCTCGTATACGAACCGATAGCCACGCCGAACCGTCTGCAGCGGATTGACGAAATCGGACAGCGCATCGGCGCGCATATCCTCGTAGAGCGCGCGGCGCACAGCGTAGATAGCGCCATCGCCGCCGACAACCGAACCGATGTCGGTCTCGAGCACTTTGATCGCCGTCTCGTACGACCAATAGCGCGACTCCTCACGATCGACGGCCGCATCCGAACGCGTGTAACCGGATTCACCGACCACGCCGCCGACTTGCGGATCGGCAAAGTTGCGCACGAGCTTCCGGATCGTCGCGCGCTCATAGATCGCGTTCGCGTCCGAGAACACCAGCACCTCGCCCGTCGCGGCGCGCGCGGCGGCGTTGAGTCCGACGGTTTTGCCACCTCGACTCGACATCCGCAGTAGCTTGACGCGCGGCGAGTCATAGCCAGACACCATGTCGTCCGTCCCGTCGTCCGATGCATCCGACACGACCAGGATGTCGAGCAGTTCGGGTGGATAGTCGAGCTCGAGGCTGTTGGCGAGCTTCTCGCGAATCACCTGTGCTTCGTTGAAGGCCGAGATGATCAAGGTCACCGAGGGCGTCGCGAGCGACTGCGCGACAGGCCTACGGCCACGGAGCGCACGCAGGCCCACGAGCAGCAGCGGATAGCCTGCGTACACGTAAATGATCAGTGCGGCGACACACCAGAACAGGACTTCTAACATTGTTGACGGGCGGCGCGCGCTGGTGCGCACGACCACCACTTCCCGGGGGGGCCTAAGCGTACCGCAAGTCGCGCGGTGTCAGGCGGACCCAATTCAAGGATTTTCAGTGCGCGAACCCGCTAGGATTGCTCAATGGATGAACGACAGGCTCGCTTGACATCATGAAGCATTTGAGAGGCGCCTGCGCGCGCTCCGGCGCGGTCTGGCCCGCAGGCGCAAGCTGGGCATGCAGCGACGGCGACAACGCGGCTCCAGCGGTCACGAACGCGACCGTGGGCCCTGCCACGATGGTCGTGGCGCCCGCTGTCTACAGCGACGAGAGCCTGACCATCGCGGTACGCGGTACGCCCTGTTGGCGCGAGTTACCCGCGGTTGCGGCGGTCTGCGGCGATCATGCGGCCAAAGTGGCCGCGGCGTTTCGCCACAGTGGGCGCGATTTCCTGGCACGTTTGGGCGGCAAGTTTGCGATCGCGATTTTCGACCGCCGCGACGCGAGCCTGCTGCTGGCAATCGACCGCATCGGGATCGAGCGAATCGCCTATGGCCAAACGGCCGATGGACTTTACTTCGGCACCTCGGCCGAGGAGATCGCGCGAGCGCCCGGAATGAGCGCCGCGATTCGCCTACAGTCGATCTACGACTATCTGTTCTTTCACATGGTCCCTTCACCGACGACGCTCTTCCAGGGCGTAGCCAAGCTGGCGCCGGCATCGTACTTGCATTACCGCGCGGGTACGGTGACAACGGGCGCGTACTGGCGACCGAGCTTCACGCCCTGGGGCGCGGCTCGTACACCGGCGCTCGAGCAGGAGTTGTTAGCGTCGCTAGAACAGGGCGTCGCTGCGAGCGATCCGGATGACTGCACCGGTGCATTCCTGAGCGGTGGTCTCGATAGCTCGAGCGTCGCCGGAATGCTCGCGCGCGTACACCCGCCGGCACGTACTTTTTCGATCGGCTTCGGTGTGCCGGAATTCGACGAACTCGAATACGCTCGCATCAGCGCCAAACACTTTGGTAGCGAGCTGACCGAATACGTCGCGCGACCGCAAGATATCCTCGAATCGTTCAGCCAAATCGCTCGCGCTTACGATGAACCGTTCGGCAACGCGTCGGCACTGCCGGCGCTAAGTTGCGCCCGGCTCGCACGCGCGCACGGCATCGATCACCTGCTGGCAGGCGACGGCGGTGACGAGTTGTTTGGTGGCAATAGCCGCTACGCCGCGCAGCAAGTGTTCGAGCGCTACACGGAGGCACCGCAATGGCTGCGCCGCGGGCTGCTCGAACCACTGCTGCGTGCCCTGCCAGACTCGGCACGGCGCATCGATCTGATCAGACGCACCGGCAACTATGTGCAGCAGGCCAACAAGCCGTTACCGCGTCGGCTCGAAAACTGAAATCTATTGCACAAGCTCGCCGTA